>NZ_JALJRO010000021.1:0-102717 GCF_024519635.1 Pseudomonas sp. Pse1 | reverse complement strand
CGACGCCGTACTGGATCAGTGGCTTGTTCACCACCGGCAGCATTTCTTTAGGCATAGCCTTAGTCGCTGGCAGGAAGCGAGTACCGTAACCGGCTGCTGGGAACAAGCATTTCTTGATCATAAAAGTCCTTGAAAGGGCTGTGTGTACGAGTTTCGGCGCAGTCTAATCAGGCCGCAGGCACCTTACAATGCCCCGCACTGGCTAACCGATGCCATCATAGAGAAATAATCGTCGAGATAGTTCCACAAAGGCTTCACTTTAGACCAGAGGCCGCTTTGCCAACACATTTGCGGCTATCATGGCGCGATTGAACCCGCCAATGAGACAAATAGATGTCGGAAGCAAAAAGCGTCAACGGTTACCTGATCAACAAGACCAAAGACGGTCAATGGAACATCGATCGCACAGATGGGGAAACGGTCGCCGGACCACTTCCCACCGAAGCCATGGCGATTGAAGTCGCATCGGTGTTCGAAGATACGCGCCCAGCGCCAAAACGTCGCGGTGCCAAGCCCGAGTAAAAGCACTTAGCCAAACGGCCCTGCCCACGCGATCATCGCGGCGCGGGGCTTTTTTGTGTATGACTGTACCGAAATGGCCAATCGCTATAACCTCTGCTGCAGAACTTTTTACCTCCCCTCCTCTTCATGGCGGCAACCCGATGAAAAACTACCTGGCGCTGATCGCCGTGCTGCTCCTGAGTGGCTGTGCCACCGCCTCGAAAACCTACCTCGATGACGGGCAACAGGGGTTGGAGATCGACTGTTCGGGTGAGGTCAACTCGTGGGCCAAGTGCTACGAGAAAGCCGATGCCTCGTGCGCAGGCACCGGTTACCGAATCGTCGGCACCGATGGCACGCCGTCGCTGAAGGAAAGCGAGAAAACCCTGGGCGTTGATGTCGGCAACTTCAAGAGCCGCAGCCTGGTGGTGATCTGCAAATAGCGGATAGGTTTACATGTGGATTTCGGCGAATTTGATCCCCAGGCCGCGCACGGTCTCGATCAAGTCATCGAGGCGCGCGAAAGATTCAACCTCATCGCTGTCGTCCACCAGGAAAAAGCTGCGCCCCGCGCTCTTCTTGAAAAACACAATCCATTCCCCCGGATTGGCCGGATTCTGAATCACGTGCGTGGCACAAATGTGCCCTCCGGCGTGGCGCTCTCTGACTTTTTCGCGTTTCATTGACTGCTCCATGAAATGACAATGCTACCCGCAGGTAAAATGAAGATCCCCTGTAGGAGCGAGCAAGCTCGCTCCTACAAGAGCATCTGCACTCAGCCCCAGGCAACACTGGTTTGATGGCCAGCAGTTTACCGGATGCCCTGCCCGATCAGCACGCCATCCACGGTTTGCCCATACAGATTGACCCCGTCATTGGCGTGGAACTTGACCCGGGTCTTCTCGATGGAGCCGTCAATCAACCGGGGATCCTGCGGCCGTTCATGGCTGTTGATGAAGGCTGCGACGTCCCAGGCCTGCTGGTCGCTGAGGGTTTTGGCCTTACCCAGGGGCATGTTGTACTGGATGAAGGACGCCGCGGTATTGATCCGGTGCATCCCCGCGCCCCAGTTGTAGGAGTCTTTACCCCAGAGCGGAGGCAGCACGTAGTCGTTGCCGACTTTTTGCCCCTGCCCCGCGTCGCCATGACACACCGCACACTGCGCCTTGTACACTTGCGCACCCTGGGCAATGTCATAGCCCTTGGCCGGTTGCGCCACCTCAGGATAACCCCGTCCTGGCAACTCAACCCCGGTCGGCGCCTGGGTGGCCAGCCAATAGGCATAGGCCGACAACGCACTGATCTCAGGTCCATCCGCTGCCGGCGGCTTGCCGTTCATGCTGAACTCGAAGCAGCCCTGCAGACGTTCGGCGAACGTATTGACCTTGTCGTTTTTCTTGCGGTAAGCCGGGTACATCGGATACGCGCCCCACAGCGGCGCAGAGTTGGCCAGGCGCCCCTGATCGAGGTGGCAGTTACTGCAGTTGAGACCATTGCCGACAAAGGCCGGGGCCTGGCGTTTGGTGTCGACGAACAGGCTGTGGCCCTGGCGCACCAGTTTGCCAAAGGCGTTGTCCGGCAGTTCATGCTCGGCCGGCGGTTGGAAGTAGTCGACCGAACCGGCAGGCGCCGCCGGGGTTCTCAGTTCCGACTGATCGTCCATCGCGGTCTGCGCAGCGAATACGTTGAGACTGGACAAGGCCAGAACCCAGGGTACGAATACAAGAATCTTCATGGCCTGGCCTCCTGGCTGCCCAAGGTCGCAAAATATTCGGTGACCGCCTTGATCTCTTCCGGTGTCAGGGATTTGGCGATGTGCCCCATCAAGTCATTGGAATCGTTGTGCCGGCTGCCGTCACGCCAGGCATTCAACTGCGCGCTCAGGTAGGCGGCCGACTGACCGGCCAATGGCGGAAAGACCGAACCCACACCCACGCCTCCCGGACCATGGCACATCACGCACTCGGGGATCTGCCGATCCCAGGCGCCGCGCAAGGCCAACTGCGCGCCGGGCCCGTTCGGCACCTGTTCCCGGCTGACCAGCGGGGTTTTCGGTGCAGGCATCGCCGCCAGGGTGCGGGTCACTGCCTGGATCTCGGCCTCGCTCAAGGCCTTGGCCAGTGGCTGCATCACCGGGTTTTCCCGGGAGCCGCTGCGAAAGTCTTCCAACTGTTTGCGCAAATAATCGGCCGATAACCCTGCCAGGCGCGGAAACCCAGCGGCTGGCATGCCCATGCCATCAGCGCCATGGCAGGCAAAACAGGCAGTCGCCGCCGGTTGCGCGCCACCCTGGGTGTAGATCTTCTGGCCATCATCGGCCTGGGCAACGCTCACGGCCACGAGCATCAGGCTGGCCAGCAGCCTCGGTTTGAACTCCATCTCAGACCCTCTCTTATTCTAGTTATAAGCTTAGACATATTTTGTATAAGCCTACCCAGAGTAAGGGAATCCACTGGCCATCACAACCGCCGGCTGGGCACAAAAAAGCCCGAGCCGGCAGTCGAGACCGAGTCGGGCGTAGGCTTGCCGGCTGGCGTCCTCAGCCGGAGATGCACTCATTGGCCGCCTTGCCAATGTCACCTGGGCGCATCGGCACGTTGGACATACTTTCATGCAGTTTGATGCTGCTGCCGCCCGAGCGCTCTTCGATATCGAAGACGGCGGCCGGATCGGCGGAGAGCTTGCCGGGGACGATGACCCGCACACCATCCTTATGCGGCTCCATCTGCACCGCGCCACGACTCTTGGCCAGTTTCTCGGCGACGCAGTTGGCATATTCCTGAGGTTTCTTCCCGGAAATCACGTTCATGGTGGGCAGGGTCTGATTGATGTCCGAGACTGTCGCACAACCACTCATCAACAATGCCAACAACAAAACGCCGCGTTTCATACAAAATCTCCAATAAAGACCTTCCGACCGCATAAATCCGGTTTTTCTCCGGGCTGACAGGCTTTATTGCGCAAAAAAACCCGGATAACTGTTTTTAATTGTCAAACCCATGGGCAACAGTCGGCCTTTGCGCCGTGCGGGCTGATAAACTGGCCCATCGTTTTGATTTTGTAGCAAAAGCCCTTCTGGAGGCGCCCCATGAAATTTATCCACCAGCGCGAGCACCTCAACGAAGATGACATCGTCGTCATTCAATGCTCGCAAATGTGCAATATCCGCCTGATGAACGACGCCAACTTTCGCAGCTTCAAGAACGGCGGGCGCCATACCTATCATGGCGGCGCGTTCGACACGTTCCCCGCGAAGATTACCGCCCCGAGCACCGGTTTCTGGAACATCACCATCGACACCGTCAACCGCCGGGCGATCAGTGTGACCCGCAAGCCGACGCTGACCCATTCGATCAAGATTATCCGCCGCTCCAGCAGCAAACTCAGCTGATCACGACAGACAGGTATGCCCGTGACCCAAACCACCAAGTACGTCATCAAGTACAAACTCGACGGCGAGCGCCGCTTCGAATTCGCCCAACTGGCCAATGGCACCGAAGAAGAGGCCAGGGCTGCGCTTGTCGCCATTCACGGTGAGGGCCCTGAAGAAATCACCGAAATCCGCGTGAGCAAGGCGCTGTAGGCTAAATCCATGATGCCGATCATGCCTGACCTGTTCGCCGACGCCGATGCGCAACCGGCGCGCACCCAGCAGATCGGCGAGCAGGCCTTCGTGCTACGCGGTTTCGCCCTGCCCTGGGTGACCCGTCTGCTGCCGGCACTGGCTGAAGTGCTGGCGGCAGCGCCCTTTCGCAACATGCTCACCCCCGGTGGCTTCACCATGTCGGTGGGCCTGAGCAGTTGCGGCAGCCTGGGCTGGACCACCGACCGCAGCGGATATCGCTACACCTCCTTCGACCCCGCCAGCGGCCAACCCTGGCCCGCGATGCCCGCTGCGTTCCGCGAGTTGGCGCGGTTGGCGGCGAGCGAGGGCGGCTTCCCCGGTTTCGAGCCGGATGCCTGCCTGATCAATCGCTATTTGCCCGGGGCCAAGATGTCACTACATCAGGATAAAAACGAACGTTCCTACCAGTGGCCCGTGGTTTCGGTGTCTCTCGGCTTGCCGGCAGTCTTCCTGTTCGGCGGCTTGGAGCGCAGTGCCAGAAGTCAACGCGTGTCATTGTTTCATGGCGATGTGGTGGTCTGGGGCGGGGTCGACCGCTTGCGCTATCACGGGGTATTGCCGCTCAAGGACGGCCAGCATCCGCAGTTGGGCGCCCAGCGGATCAACTTCACCCTGCGCATGGCCGGCTGACCGACCGAGTTTGACCGCAAGCAGCAGAGTGCCTTGTGCGGACTCAAGGGGTAGTCTGAGATCTATCTTCACCGAGTGCCTGCGCATGTCCTCAAGCCAATCCACTGTTGAGCAAGATCCCCGCTGGTCCGCTGTGCTGAACCGCGATCCGCGCGCCGACGGGCAATTTGTCTACGCGGTCAAGACCACCGGCATCTACTGCCGTCCGAGCAGCCTCGCGCGCTTGCCGCACCCGAAGAACGTGGTGTTTTTCGACACTGAGGAGCAGGCCCGGGCCGCCGGCTTTCGCCCCAGCAAACGGGCGGCGGCAGATCAGAGCCTGGTCGCTGCGCAGCACGCGGCGCTGGTGGCAGCGGCCTGCCGGCAGATCGAAGCCAGCGACAGCCTGCCGCTGCTCGCCGAGTTGGCCAGCGCCGCGAGCATGAGTCCGTTCCACTTCCATCGCGTGTTCAAGGCCGTCACCGGCCTGACCCCCAAGGCCTATGCCACGGCCCAACGTTCGCGCCGTGTACGCGAGCGCCTCGAGTCCGCGGCCTCGGTCACCGATGCGCTGTACGATGCAGGGTTCAACTCCAACAGTCGCTTCTACGAATCCGCCGACCACGTGCTCGGCATGAAGCCCAGCGATTACCGGGCACGTGGCCAGAACACTGAGATCCATTTTGCCGTTGGCGAGTGTTCGCTCGGCGCAATTCTGGTGGCGCAAAGCCAGCGCGGGGTCTGCGCGATTCTCCTGGGGGACGATCCAAACGCTCTGGTCGAGGACCTGCAGGACCGTTTCCGTGAGGCCAATCTGATCGGCGCCAACCCGGATTTCGAGCAGTTGATCGCCAAGGTGGTGGGCTTTATCGAGGTCCCTGCCCTGGGCCTCGACCTGCCGCTGGATGTGCGCGGCACGGCCTTTCAGCAGCGGGTCTGGAGCGCCCTGCGGGACATTCCGCTGGGCAGCACTGCCAGCTATGCCGAGATTGCCCAGCGCATCGGCGCGCCGAAATCCTTTCGCGCCGTGGCCCAGGCCTGTGGTGCCAACACCCTTGCCGTGGCGATTCCCTGTCATCGGGTGGTGCGCAGCGATGGCGAGTTGTCGGGCTATCGCTGGGGCGTTGAGCGCAAGCGGCAGTTACTGGCGCGGGAACAGCAGTCCTAGAAAATGCCGATATGCACCGCCACGCTGTCGGGTCCGGTATAGGCCTCGAAATCGGTGGCAAAGCGCCGCTTGATCTGCGGATGGGCTTCGAAAAAAGCCCAGACCCGTGTCCAGGCCTCAATCACCGCACCTGGCATCGCGCCCTGGGCATCGAACACCAGGTATTGCCCGCCTTCGACTTCAATGCTCGGGTAATCGCCAGCCGGCGCGTCGACCGCCACTCCGGCCGTGACATCAAACGAGCCGCTGGCATTCGACTCATAGTTGGAATACACGCCATAGACTTTTGAGGCCGGAGTCTTGTTGGCGATGCTTTCGTACAAGCCCTCGGTAAAAAATCGCTGCCACATCGGGCCGATTCTGGCTGTCGACGCGTTTTGTTCAGCGCTGTTCAACGTGTTAACACGCAAACCGGCGACGCGAAATGCTCTTATTTCCAGCTGTTTGCTGCTCATGGCAAAGCCCTCCTTGATGATGTGCTGAAATCGGTCCAGGGCCTTACCTTGTCAGCCATGACCGAAAAAAGCCATGACCGACGACTGCCCCGGGGTCTATGATTTTGCGCCTCGGCAGTGGCTGGTCGGCCACTGAGCGAATCATTCTCCGATTTTTTCCAGCAGGAGCACAGCGCTGATGAGCCAATGGCCAGACACCCGAATCCTTGATCTGCTGGGCATCGAGTTGCCGATCATCCAGGCCCCCATGGCCGGCGCCACTGGCTCGGCTATGGTGATAGCCGCCTGCAATGCCGGCGCACTGGGCTCAATGCCCGCCGCCATGCTCGGCACCGAGCAACTGCGCGAGGAGCTTGCGACCATTCGCCAATATAGCCAGCGCCCATTGAATGTGAATTTCTTCTGCCATCAACCGCCCGCACCCGACGAGCAGCGGGCCCAGCAGTGGAAACAACTGCTGGAGCCCTATTACCGGGAGCTGGGCGTGGATTTCGAGGCGCCGACACCGGTGTCCAATCGCGCGCCTTTCGATGCCGCCGCCTGCGCCGTGGTGGAAGAATTTCGCCCCGAGGTGGTGAGTTTTCACTTCGGCCTGCCTGAAAAATCCCTGCTCGAACGGGTCAAGGCCACCGGCGCCAAGGTGCTGTCCTCCGCCACCACCGTGGCCGAAGCAATCTGGCTGGAACAGCATGGGTGTGATGCGATCATCGCCATGGGCTATGAAGCGGGGGGCCATCGCGGGATGTTCTTGAGCGATGACCTGAGCAGCCAGGTCGGCACCTTCGCCCTGGTGCCGCAGATTGTCGACGCCGTCAGCGTGCCGGTGATCGCTGCCGGCGGGATTGGCGATGCACGCGGGATCGCCGCGGCATTGGCCCTGGGCGCATCGGCGGTGCAACTGGGCACCGCCTTCCTGTTCACCCCCGAGGCCAAGGTCAGTGCCTCCCACCACCGGGCCCTGCGCAGCGCCCGGGACAGCGATACGGCCGTCACCAACATTTTCACCGGCCGCCCGGCGCGCGGCATCATCAATAGGGTCATGCGCGAACTCGGCCCGATCTGCCCGCAAGCTCCGGCCTTCCCGTTGGCCGGCGGCGCCCTGCTGCCGTTGCGGGCCAAGGGTGAGGCCGACTTCAGCAACCTGTGGGCGGGCCAGGCGGTGCATTTGGGGGTGGAGTTGTCGACCGCGGATTTGACACGGCGTTTGGCGGATGAGGCGTTGGCGCGGTTGGTCTGAAGCGGGCTTGACTCGGGTTGAGCAACATCGGCGGTGGTCGACCACATTATCTCCGACAGACATCAAACACACACAAGCCATTCCGCTCCACGGCCTTTCGCTATATATTTAACTACATAGCGTAATACCCACCCTCGCCCCGGAGCCGCTTCATGACCCATCGTGTCTCTCGTCTCGCCCCACTCTGCCTGATCTCTCTGCTCACCCTCGGCACAGCCCAGGCCGACGAGGTCCAGGTCGCCGTCGCCGCCAATTTCAGTGCGCCGATCCAGGCGATTGCCGCCGACTTCGAGAAGGACACCGGGCACAAGCTGGTGGCTTCCTACGGCGCCACCGGCCAGTTCTACACACAGATCAAGAACGGCGCGCCGTTTGAAGTATTCCTCTCGGCCGACGACATCACCCCGCAGAAACTCGAAAGCGAAGGCGCCACGGTCAAGGGTTCGCGCTTCACCTACGCCATCGGCACCCTGGCACTGTGGTCGGCCAAGGCAGGCTACGTCGACGCCGAAGGACAGGTACTCAAAGACAATCAATACCAGCACCTGTCCATCGCCAACCCGAAAGCCGCACCCTACGGCCTCGCCGCGACCCAGGTGCTGGCCAAGCTGGGCCTGACCGATCAGGTCAAGGGCAAGCTCGTCGAAGGACAGAACATCACCCAGGCCTACCAGTTCGTCTCCACCGGCAATGCCGAACTGGGCTTCGTGGCCTTGTCGCAGATCTACAAAGACGGCAAAGTCACCGGCGGATCGGCCTGGATTGTCCCGGCTGACATGCACGACCCGATCAAGCAGGGCGCGGTGATTCTCGACAAGGGCAAGAACAACCCGGCCGCCAAGGCGCTGGTTGACTACCTCAAGGGGCCGAAAGCCGCGACCGTGATCAAGTCTTACGGTTACCAACTCTAAATGACCCTGACCAGCGCCGACTTCGCCGCCATTTGGCTGACCCTGAAACTGGCGTCGCTGACCACCGTGATCCTGCTGATCATCGGCACGCCGATCGCCTTGTGGCTGTCGCGCACGCGGTCCTGGTGGCGCGGGCCGGTGGGCGCCGTGGTCGCGCTGCCACTGGTGCTGCCTCCGACCGTGATCGGCTTCTACCTGCTGCTGAGCCTGGGGCCAAACGGCTTTCTCGGCCAACTGACCCAGGCCCTGGGCCTGGGCACTCTGACGTTCAGTTTCGCCGGGCTGGTGATCGGCTCGGTGATCTACTCGATGCCCTTTGTGGTCCAGCCCCTGCAAAACGCCTTCTCGGCCATCGGCACGCGGCCGCTGGAAGTGGCGGCAACCCTGCGGGCCAATCCCTGGGACACCTTTTTCAGCGTGATCCTGCCCCTCGCCCGCCCCGGTTTTATCACTGCCGCGATTCTCGGCTTCGCCCATACCGTCGGTGAGTTCGGCGTGGTGCTGATGATTGGCGGCAATATTCCCGACAAGACCCGCGTGGTCTCGGTGCAGATCTACGATCACGTCGAAGCCATGGAGTATGCCCAGGCCCACTGGCTGGCCGGGGCGATGCTGATATTTTCGTTCCTGGTGCTGCTGGCGCTGTACTCCAGCCGCCAGAGCAAGGCCGGCTGGAGCTGATTGATGAGTGCTGCAATTCACGCCCGCCTGCAACTGAAGTACCCGGATTTTTCCCTGGACGTCGACCTCGAGTTGCCCGGCCGCGGCGTCACAGCGCTCTATGGTCACTCCGGTTCGGGCAAGACCACCTGCCTGCGCTGCATCGCCGGTCTGGAGCGTGCCGAGCACGGGTTTATCCAGATCAACGACGAGGTCTGGCAGGACAGCCAGCGCCAGCTGTTCGTGCCGCCGCACAAGCGCGCACTGGGCTATGTATTCCAGGAGGCCAGCCTGTTCCCACACCTGTCGGTGCTGGCGAACCTCGAGTTCGGCCTGCGGCGGATTCCCCGCCAGCAGCGCCGGGTCGACATGGACCACGCCACCACCCTGCTGGGCATCGGTCATTTGCTCGACCGTCACCCGCAGCATCTGTCCGGTGGCGAGCGCCAGCGCGTCGGCATTGCCCGGGCGCTGCTCACAAGTCCGCGACTGCTGCTGATGGACGAGCCACTGGCGGCGCTGGATTCGCAGCGCAAGAGCGAAATCCTGCCGTACCTTGAGCGGCTGCACGACGAGCTGGACATTCCGGTGCTGTACGTCAGCCACTCCCAGGACGAAGTCGCGCGGCTGGCCGACCACATTGTTCTGCTCAGCGCCGGCAAGGCCCTGGCCAGCGGGCCGGTGGGCGAGACGTTGGCGCGCCTCGACCTGCCCCTGGCCCTCGGCGACGACGCCGGGGTGGTCATTGACGGCTTGGTCACCGACTACGATCCCGACTACCAGTTGCTGACCCTGCAACTGCCCCACAGTCAATTGAGCGTGCGCGTCGCCCACCTGCCGCTGGCAGTGGGTCAGGCCTTGCGTTTCAAGGTCCAGGCGCGGGACGTCAGCCTCAGTCTGCAAGCCGATGCCCAGAGCAGCATCCTCAATCGCCTGCCGGTGACCGTGATCAGCGAAGTCGCCGCCGACAACGCCGCCCATGTCCTGGTGCGCCTGGACGTCGCCGGCACGCCGCTGCTGGCGCGCATCACCCGCTATTCGCGCGATCACCTGCAACTACATCCCGGCCAGGCGTTGTGGGCGCAGATCAAGGCGGTGGCGGTGCTGGCCTGAACCAACGGCACCTTGTGCGATGTCCTGCGGTCAATGGCTATAACAGCCCGCCCAGGACCTTGCGCCATGCCCGAGATCGCCGCCTTACCGCCAGACCTCCATTACGTTGACGACACTCAACCGGGCATCCGCCGCAAACGCCTGCGCGGCAAATTCTGTTATTTCGATGCCGCCGGCCAGCGCATCAGCGAAGCCGACGAAATCAAACGCCTCAACGCGCTGGCCGTCCCTCCGGCTTACACCGACGTGTGGATCTGCGCCGACCCGCAGGGTCACCTGCAGGCCACTGGGCGTGATGCCCGAGGTCGCAAGCAGTACCGTTATCACCCACGCTGGCGCGAGGTCCGCGACGGTGACAAGTATTCTCGGCTGCTGGCGTTTGGAATGGCCCTGCCCAAACTTCGCCAGCGCCTGGAGGCGCAACTGGCGCTGCCGGGGCACAGTCGCGACAAGGTCATGGCCACGGTTATCAGCCTGCTCGACACCACGCTGATCCGCATCGGCAACAGCCAATACGCTCGCGAAAACCGCTCGTACGGCCTGACCACCCTGCGCAACAAGCACGTGGCGATCAACGGCAGCGCGATCGCCTTCCAGTTTCGCGGAAAGAGCGGCGTTGAACACCAGATCACCGTTAAGGATCGACGCCTGGCGCGAGTCATCAAACGCTGCCTGGAACTCCCCGGCCAGGACCTATTCCAGTACCTCGACGATGAGGGGCAGCGGCACACCGTCAGTTCCTCCGACATCAATGCCTACCTGCACAGCCTCACGGCCGGCGGTTTTACCGCCAAGGACTACCGCACCTGGGCCGGCAGCAGCCTGGCACTGTCGGCGTTACGCGAGCTGAAATGGGAGTCGGCCAGCGAAGCCAAGCAGCACGTGGTCGAGATGGTCAAGGCGATTGCCCGGGAACTGGGCAACACCCCCGCCGTGTGTCGCAAGTGCTACATCCACCCGGCAGTGCTCGACGCCTTCCTCCTCGGCACCCTGGCCGAGCTGCCCAGGCCGAGACAGCGCAAGCGCCTGAGCCGGGAAGAAGTGGGCCTGATGATGTTCCTGCAAAGCCTGGCGAAAAAGCCATAGGACTTGTAAGGCCATCGCCTACTGAGTTAGGCTTTCCACCCTCTTGCCCCCCAGGATGATCGTTCGCCGTGAACAACTGAGCCTTTCAAAAAATGTGACCGCAACAAGCCGCCCCCGGCGCTTGTTGGCCTTTTTCGACATTTTCTGGAGGTGCCATGACTCACGTCACGCATTCGCCGACCCTCATCAGCCTCAACCAGCTGAGCTTTCAATTCGCCAACGGCGACACCCTGTTCGACGCCCTCGACCTGCAGTTCGATCAACGCCGCACCGCGATTGTCGGGCGCAACGGTTGCGGCAAATCGGTGCTCGCCCGGTTGCTGGCCGGCGAGCTGCAACCCAGCGCGGGAACCCTGACCCGCTATGGCCAAATCGCCTATGTCGCGCAGCAACCGCCCGGCGCCTGCGGCCAAAGCGTCGCCCAGGCGGCAGGGGTTGCCGACACCCTCAAGGCCCTCGCACGCCTGGCGGCAGGCAGCGCGGACGTCGGCGATTTCGACATCATTGGCGAACGCTGGGACCTCGCCGAACGCTTCCAGACCTCACTCGCTGAAGCCGACTTGGCCGGTTTACGCGCCGAACACGGGGTCGACAGCCTCAGCGGTGGGCAACGCGCGCGTATCGCCCTGATCGGCGCGTTTCTCAGCGGCGCAGATGGCTTGGTGCTGGATGAGCCAAGCAATCACCTCGACGCCGAAGGTCGGCGCTGGTTACTGCAGCGCCTCGACGAATGGCGCGGTGGATTGATTGTGGCCAGCCATGATCGAGTGCTGCTCGACAGCGTTGAACGCATCGCCGAACTGACGCCCTCGGCGGTCCAGGTGTTTTCCGGCAACTACACAGGCTACCTCGCCCAGCGTGCCGTCGAGCAGGCCGCAGCGCAGTCAGCCCTGGAGCACAGTCGCAACGAACGCCGGCGGCACCTGCAGCGCCAGCAGCGCGAGCACGACAGCGTCCAGCGCCACGCCGCACGCTCACGCAAACATGCTGAAACGGCCAACGTCTCGCGCATCGAGCGCGCGTCGATGAAAGGCCGGGCCACAGAGATCATGGGGCATGTGCGCCAGGCCCATCAGGCTGACAAAAGCGCACTGGACCAGCAGGTGCGAGAGGCCTTCGCCCGAGTCGTGGCGAATGCCCCGGTGCTGATCCCCCTGCCCGGCACTGCCGTGCCCAATCACCGGCAAGTCATGACACTGACGAACGCCCAACTGCCTTGGCTACCCGTCGACGCTGCCGCCAGCCGCCTCGATCTGGCGTTGTCCGGACCGGTTCGAGTGGCGCTCAGCGGTCCCAACGGTTGCGGAAAATCCACACTACTGAAGCTGCTCGCAGGCTTGATCTCGCCGTTGGCCGGGCACTGTCAGACCCACGTGCCGTGCGCTTACCTCGATCAACAGCTGGATCTGCTTCACCCCGGGCGCTCGCTGCTGGAGTTGCTCAATCCAGAGCACACATCGTTGTCCGAAAGCGCACTGCGCAGCCGTCTGGCGCAGCTGCAACTGGACGCAACCCGGGTCAATCTGCCGACTGGCCAACTGAGCGGCGGCGAACGGCTGAAGGCCGCCCTGGCTCTTGCCTGCTGGCGCCAGGTGCCGGCGCAGTTGCTGCTGCTCGACGAACCCACCAACCACCTCGACCTGGCTTCGGTGCAGGCGCTGGAACAGGCGCTGCAGGGTTTCGCCGGAGCAATAGTCGTCGCCTCCCATGACCCGGCCTTTATCAACGCGCTGCGCCCCACCCATCACCTAAGCTGGACACTGGAGGGTTGGTATCTGGAGGACGCAGAAACGCATCGCCCATGAGTCAGGCGACGAATAGCATGCGGTGTTTTTGCAGGTTTGCCCCCGGGATCTATAGTTGATGGGGGCATTCATGACTTATGGAGGCACTTCCCATGTCCGAAAAAGAGTCCATCACCACCTTGTTGACCTTGCTCGACTCGCGCCAGACCCGCCTGACCGCCGCCTGCAAGGAAATCGCCGACTGGGTCGACCGCCATGACGGCCACCCCACCGCGATGAAAATCCGCGATCGTCTGCAGGATATCGAGAAAGACGCGCCCGCCATCCAGAACGCGCTGACCTCGCTCAAACCGCTGGATCGACCACTACCACGCTTCCGCTAGCACTGTTGCGACCTCAAGTATCAGGCCGCAACAGCTCAGCGATGCACTTTCAGAGCTGGTCCCGGGCGATACCGCTGCGGATACGCAGGATATCGGCGAGCACTGCCAAGGCGATTTCCGCCGGTGTCTTGCTGCCCAGGTTCAGCCCGATGGGCGCGTGGATCCGCGCCAAATCAGCCTCCCCCAGACCACCGATACGACGCAAACGCTCGAAGCGTTTTTGCGAGGTCTGCAGCGAACCCATGACCCCGATATAAAACGCATCGGTGCGCACCGCTTCCATCATCGCCAGATCATCGATCTTCGGATCATGGGTCAGCGCCACCACCGCCGTGTCGCTGTGACAGCCGCCATCGGCAATAAACACCGAGGGTAACTGGCGTCGAATCTCGACGTTGTCCAGCACCACGCCTTCCAACACTTCGTCACGCGGATCACAGAGGATCACTTCGAACCCCAGGCCCACGCCAAACTCGGCACAGGCCTGCGCCACGCTGGAGTAGCCGGCGAGCAACAGCCGTTGCGCCGCCCCAACGCGAATCCGCACCCGATCGATCTCGCGCTCGATGCGCGGCCCGTGTTCACGGTCGGCGAACAGGCTGCGTGCGCCGGTTTGCAGGTCGACTTCACGGATCAGCCGCCGTTGCCCCAGCAGCGCCGATTCCAGTTCGCGCAGATGGGCCTGGGTGTCGCAGTCCGCTTCAAGCTTTTCCACCAGCACGTCGAGCAAGCCGCCACAGGGCAGCTTGACCCGGGAGCGCGGGTCGTCGGTCTCGCCGTAACGCACCACGCTCACCGCCTCGCTGAACAAGCCCTCGGCCATGCGCTCGAGGAAATCATCCTCGACGCAGCCACCGGACAGCGAGCCAATCCAGTGGCCGCTGGCGTTCACCGCCAGCATCGAGCCCGGCGCACGAGGCGCCGAACCGTAGGTGCCGAGGACACTGCACAGCCAGACACGCTCGCCGGCGCTGGACCAGGCCAGCGCACGGCGGATCACTTGCAGATCAAGATGCTGCATGTCAGTGCGCCTTGTGCTCCGCGGGAGCCTCTGCCTTGAGTTGCTCGATCTGACTTTGTGCCAGGTCAGTCGGTTGACCGCCCCAGGCCTGACGCAGGTAGTTGATCAGATCGGTGGATTGCTGCGCGCTCAACTTGTCGGCAAAGCCCGGCATCGGCTGCATGCGCTCGAAACCGGAGAATTGCTGTTCGCCAATCCCGTCATCGATCACCCGCAACAGGTTACGCGGATCTTCCAGGCGCAGCGTGGTGTTGCCCTGCATCGCCACCGCGATGTGCGGTTTGCCTTCGCCGCTGGTGCCGTGGCAACCGGCGCAGACGTTCAGGTAATCCTGGCGTCCGCGCTGAGCGCTGGCGGTCAGCTTGTCCGGCGCGACTTCGGTCAGCAGCTTGGGCTGCGGCGGCTGATCACCGAGGAGGAAGGTGGCCATGGCCGCCAAGTCCGGATCGGTCAGGTGCTGGGTGCTGTTGTGGAACACCGGGAACATCTCGTTGAACATGCTGCCCTGGGCACTCATGCCGTGCTTGAGGAACGAGCTGAGGTCCTGGTGATTCCAGCCGCGAGCTGCCAGGTCGTTGGCCAGCAGGCTTGGCGCCAGGTAGCCGTTGAGCAGGCCGCCGGTCATGCGTTTGTCCTGGACCATGGCCCCGGTGACGTTACGCGGGGTGTGGCATTCGCCGCAGTGACCGAGCACGTCGACCATGTACTGCCCGCGCTTCCAGGCTTCGCTCTTGCCGTCAGCGGCTTGCAGCTTGACGTCCTTGCCGTAGAGCATGTTCCAGCCGATCAGGCCCGGGCGCACGTTGAACGGAAAACTCAGGCTGGTGGTCGGGGCCGCGCGGTTGATCGGCGCGATGGTCTTCAGGTACGCGTGAATCGCATCAGAGTCGGCACGCGGCATCAGGTGATACGAGGTGTACGGCATCGCCGGGTACAGGTTGGCGCCATCACGGCGCTTGCCTTCGGTCAGCGCGGCGAAGAACTCGTCATCGCTGTATTCGCCGATGCCGTGTTCCTTGTCCGGGGTGATGTTGGTGCCATAGATGGTGCCGAACGGCGAAACGATCGGCAGGCCACCCGCATAGGGGGCGCCACCCGGAGCGGTGTGGCAGGCCATGCAGTCGGCGGCCCGCGCCAGGTACTCGCCCTGCTTGACCTGTTGCGCATCGGCGGCCTGAACCTGCTGGCTGGCCATGAAGGCCACGGCCAGGCCCACGGCGCCGGCGAGACCGGTGAGTAGTCGATTCATGCTCAACCCTCCTTGACCAGGCCAAGATCGGTGAGCACGTTGCGCGTGGCGCTGTAGTAGCGCACGTAGCCGGTGCAACGACAGATGTGGTGGCCGAGACTGTCCTCGATCACCGCTTCCAGCTGGCTCTTCTTGATTGGCTGGCGCTGCAGTTTTTCCACCAGCACCGTGGCTGCATTGACAAAGCCCGGCGCGCAATAGCTGCACTGGAACGCGAACTCATCGACGAAACGCTGCTGGATCGGGTTCAGCTCGGTGACCTTGCCGGCCTCGTCGCGCTTGGCGTGGCCTTCGATGGTGCGGATCTTCTTGCCTTCGAAGTAATGCGCACCGGTGATGCAGGTGCGCACTTCCTCGCTGGTGCCGTCGGGGTTGTCGACGATCACCACGCAGGCGTGGCAGATGCCCTGGCCGCAGCCCAGGCGCGATCCGGTGAGGTTACGGTATTCGTGCAGGTAGTCGATCATCGGCAGATCATCAGGGATCTCGACGGGACCGACGGTTTGACCATTGAGGGTCAGTTGCAGGGGACGGTTAGCCATTGAGGGCCTCCTTGATGCGCGCTGGAGTAATAGGCAGGTCACGGACCCGCTTGCCGATGGCATGGGCCACGGCGTTGGCGATGGCACCCACCACCGGGATCATCACCACCTCGGCGATGCCCTTGGACGGATCGCTGGGTGACAACGGCGGGAGGATTTCCGAGGTCTGTTTCCAGACCGCGACGTCCTTGGCCCGCGGCAGACGGTAACGGTTGAAGTTCCAGTCACCCTCCCCTGGCCCACCTTCGTACAGCGGCATTTCTTCCAGCAACGCGTGGCCGATCCCCATGGCGATACCGCCCTCGAGCTGGCCCTTGACCAATTCCGGCACCAGCACACGGCCGCATTCCAGCCAGGAGTGGTGATTGAGCACCTGCACTTCGCCCGAGCCTTTATTGACCTTCAGCTCGACGATGGTTGCCACCGGGCTGTAGTAGGTCACAGCAGCGTTGTTCAACTGAGTGGCCGGGTAAGCCACGTTCTGCCGATCCAACAGGTGGAAACCAGCGCTGCTCATCTGCGCCTTGATCGCCTTCGGCGCACCGTCGCCGTACTGCACGGCCAGGGCGTCGAGGGGCAGGCGTTCACGTACGCCGTTGATGCTGAACTCGGCCTCGGCCCAGCTCCAGCGGTTGAAACCGTGCACCGTGGCGCCGGTCACCAGGCCGCGCTCGTGGGCGCGCTTGGCGAGCATGGCGAACGGCAGCGGTTCCATGCCGTTCGCGGTCAGCTTGCCATCGACCCAATGGGCGTCTTCGCGGCGCAGCACATAGGGGTTGGCCTGGCCGCCAAACGGCCCCTGGCGCCAGATTTCCACGGCGGCTGGCCACAGGCCGTGGTTGAACAGCACACGGGCCGCTTCACGGGTGGCGTGGCTGAAGTAGTAGGCCGAGTTGGTAGCCGACGATGCTGAGGCCAGCTTGCCGACCCAGCGCGGGTTGCGCAGCACGGCGTCCTGCTCGGCCTGGCTCATGATGTAAGGGTTGCCACTGCTGGTCAGTTGCAACTCGCCCCACTCAGTTTCACCGGTTTTCACTTCACTGGCCGGGTTGCCGAGGAAGTCGGCGACCACCAGCGCCTGGGAAGTCGACATGCCCGTACCGATCTCGATGCCGATATGGCGCAGCGTAATGTGCCCGTCAGCGCTGAAGGCAATGCTTGCCATCGGTGCTTCGGAGCCGGTGCCGAAGTCTTTCTGGCAGATGGCGAAACCGATGCCGTACCAGTTGTCCGGGTCCTTGGCGTCTTCCTGTTGTTTCAGCGCGTGGCGGTTCTTCCACAGGTCGAAACCGGCCGCCTTGTCGAGGATCTCGTGCAGGCGCAAGGCACCGGCCGGCACCGCGCCCTGGGTGTTTTTCATCCCCGAACGCAGGACGTTCTTGCGCCGCAGTTCGATGGCATCGACCTGCAACTGATCGGCGATTTCATCCACCATCATTTCGGTGGCGGCCATGCTCTGCAGGGTGCCGTAGCCACGCATCGAACCGGCTTCGACGCCGCGCGAGTGGTACGCGGTGACCTGCAAGTCGTTCTGCGGCATGTAGTAGATCGACTGCGCCGCCGTGGCACCTACCGCCGCCACGGACGGGCTGTAGTTGATCCGGCCACCGCCGTCGACGGTCATGTCGGCGCGGAAAATCTTGAAGCTGTGATCCTGCTTGTCCACCGCCAACTGGTAGCGGATGTCGAACGGGTGACGCTTGATCCCGCTCTGGAACTGCTCGTAGCGGTCGTTGGCCAGGCGCACCGGCACACCGTTGCCATACAACGCTGCCAGGGCCGCGTAGTAGACAAAGATATTGTGGTCCTTGGAGCCATAACCCACGGTGTAGCCCGGGTGCATGTTCAGCGTGTTCAGGCCGAAACGCGACGGGACGATCATCTTCACGGTTTCCGTCGCCGCTTCCAGCGGGCATTGGGTGGCGACCACAAAATGCAGGGTCTTGGTCGCCGGATCGTACCAGCCGTTACCGTTGTCCGGTTCCAGGGCAGCCGGCTCGATGGACGGCGTCTTGTAGCGCTGGTCGAAGACCATCCAGCCTTCCGGCGGGGTCTCCAGTTGCTGCTTCATGCGGTCGGCATAAAACAGCCCGCGCTCGGTCAGGTTGCCGTGCAGGTTGGGCTGGGCATTCCATACCGGGCGGCGTTCGCGAATCATCGGGAACAGGATCGAGTCCTTGAGGCTGGCGAACTCGTCTTCATCAGCCGACGTCGCGCCGCCGACCCGCACATAACGGAAGCTGCCGTAGGGGTCGCGGGTGTACAGCGGCGCCTGGGCGCCGTAGCGGATGGCCTTGTCGTTGAACTTGAGCAGGTTCTTCGCCTTGCGGAAGCGCTCGAAGTCGTTCCAGATCAGGATCGCCACCGGATGGCCGATGAACATCGGCACCTTGCCGGTCGGCAACAATGGATCGGGGGCGTGATCTTCGGGGAAAACGATGCCGTCCTTGTCCAGGTCCTCGGCGGTGACGATGCGATCGGGCTGCAGGTCGGCGCCCAGCAGGCTCAGGTCGAAACCTTCATAGAGGCGGTCGGCACGAATGGTCTTGAGCAGCATTGCGTGGCCCTGCTGCTGGGGCCAGCCCGGCATGTCCTTGGCGCGGATGTCGCGGGCAAATACCTTGCTGCCGCAGACCTTGGACAGGGAATCGTTACGCATGCGCGCCTTGCCGTTGTTGCCCAGCCATTGCTCGGAAGGCACGGTCACGCTGTTTTCCATCAAGGCCGCCAGTGCCTGGGAGCTGAGCGGGGTCAGCGTGACGCTGACGCCAGCGATTAACCCGCCCTGCAGGAAGGAGCGTCGGGATATATCACGGTTGGACATGGATCATCCTCTGGACGGTTATGAAATCCGTCCATGTCGTTATGGTATTCGGGGAAATCTCAGGTCATTCAGAAACCCTTCCTGGCGATGCGAAGGGCCGACAAGCCTAAAAAGTTGACCTAGTAGTTAACTTTATAGAAATTGTCGGGCCTCGGCAAACCTCTTGTACGTTCAAGCACGGGCTTTGCGGCCGTGCTTCGGCTCAAACCGTGAGGTTGATCTTGTGGGCCTTGACTTCATTGGCGTAGCTGGCGAGCCGCATCTCGGTCTTCTCGAAAACCTCGCACATGCGCAAAAGCATCTGTGCGTCAGCCGGATTGCCCGCCTGATCGAGGCGCTGGGCGATGGCTTTCATGTCCACGGCCGACCAGCGCAGATCCGAGGCTATCGCCTGCAGATCGCGTCGCAGTTCCTGTTCCGGTTTATTGAGCAGCATGACTATGGCCTCCGGTTCGTAGGTGCTGCAAAAACTGTAGCACCTCCTAAACCATCTAGACTTGGCTGAGCCGTCCCCGGTTTTGAGTTGCGCGGACTCGCGCATCGCCCCCGAGTACGCGTTCGACACGGCCCGGGGTGATCTGTTTGCGGTGCGCGTCGCCGGCAACTTCGTCACCGACGAAGGCACCGCCAGCCTGGAGTACGCAGTGCTGGCGCTGGGGGCGCCGGTGATCGTGGTGCTGGGCCACGAAAGTTGCGGCGCGTTTGCCGCAGCGATCAAGACCACCCAGGACAACACAGTCTATCCAGGGCAGATACAGAAATTGACGCTGACCTTGAAGCCGGTGGTCGAGAAAGTCCTCAAGCAACCCGGCGACCTGCTGCTCAATGCCACCGTGCAGAACGTCAAGGACTCGGTGCAAACCCTCAAGAGCGCGTCCCCGGTGCTGTCCCAGGCCATCAGCGTTGGCAAGTTGAAAATCGTCGGCGGGATCTACCGCCTGGCGACCGGCAAGGTAGACCTGATCGCCTGAGCCCCGCCTCTGGCCGCTGCGCTCGTTGCAGTCAGGGGTTTCAGATGCGGTAATCCCTGAACAACTCTTCCTTGATGATCAGCAGCGCATCTTCGTAATAGCGCTCGCCCCGCGCCTCACTCAGCGGCACCGACCTGACACTTTTCTCGCCGTCCTTGGGCAGGTGTTCGCAGGTGATGAAAAACTCCGCCGTCTGCGGCAGGAACTCCAGGTAATAGAACAGCTCACGCCCTTCGCGATTCCAGTAACCGATTTCTCTGCGCATCAGCGGGCACTCCAGCGTCCAAAGCAGGCCATTCTAGCGGCAGCCCGCGCCAGGAAAAGGCAAAACGAAGGGGGGAAGGTCAAATTTCAGGCAAAAAAAAGCCCAAGTAGCTGATGGAAACTTGGGGCTTAAAAATGCATAAACCGTGGTGGTGAACGCGGGACGGATAATACCCGACCAAAACACTTGTAACAAGATATTTACATGAAGAAAGTTACATTTTTTTTGGCTAAGTCCTTCAATAACCACACGTTTTTTACGTGGAAAGGGTTTCGGAGTGGGTAAATCAGACAGGCGGTAATTCAGCAGGTATCCCGAGGGAGGGAGCTATCCCGGCGTTTGAAAAAAGTGAGCAGCCTTCACGCAGGCTCTTTCATCAACTCCATTAACGTCAAAAAAACTCACTGACAACGGTCATCGCACATCTCTCAAGGCTTACTGCAAATCGGACTTTTGGCATGGTCCATCGCCAGTTCAGCGCCCATCTGGTAATAGTGCATCGGCCCCTCGCTACAGAGAATCTCCGGCAGTCCGCAACTGTCTTCACTGATGCAACTTTCAATCACCTGAGCGCCATTGGCCTCGTAAGTCCCGACGAATACCAACTCGACCCGTCCCTGACACTTACCGGAAGCAATCTGCGAAACACGGCCGTTTTCGTGGTAAACCGTGACAAATTGCGCATCCGGGTAGTGCTCCATGAACACGTGATACACATTGGATCTTATTGGCATCTCCTCTCTCCCTGATTCACCCCGCGCACATGAACTACAGTAACTCCGCTTAGCGGTGGATGACTATCCGTTCACTTTCGTAGTTATTCGGAAGTAGAGTGCCGGGGACTTCGCAAACCATCAGGAAGTTGTTCGAAGTTCAGAATTACAACGACCGAGCGGCCGCCACTGAGGGCGTTTTTCCAACACTCGACGCAAGCGCTCGCCGACGCTTATGCCGCCGAATTTTGCGTGCCGTGTCGATAAAAGGCAGGACGATCAGACTGTAGAGGCTCAGGTAACGCTGCTGATCGCTGGTAGCTCCGGTGCCGAAGCGGATGCTCTCGGGGGTCGTGCGGGTGACGTAGAGCGTGCCGAACAGCCAATCCCACAATGACAGATTGGTGCCGAAGTTCTTATTGAAATGCCGTGGGGCGTCACTGTGGTGGATCTGGTGCTGAGCCGGACTGTTGAGCAAATGTTCGATGAGCGGCCCGAAAGACAGCCAGACATGACTGTGCCGCAAATTGGCAGCCAGGCTATTGAGGATCAGCACGATATACGTCACGCCAAACAGGGTGTAGCGACTCACTTCGCCGCCACAGGCGTACCAGAAGATCCCCGCATAGGCACTCAGGCACAGGGTATTGGTCAGCTTTTCCGCGACTTTTTCCAGGAAGTGCACGCGGCTCGCCGTGGCGGGCGTCAACACCGGCGCCGAGTGATGAACCTTGTGGAAGGCCCAGAGCCAGCGGCTATGAAAGGCGCGGTGCAGCCAGTAGTCGGTGAAGTCCTGAATCAGGAACACGCCCAGACCGAACAACAGGGACAGGCCCAGGTGCTGCCCCATCTCCACCCGCGCCCCCCAGAGGCCGGTGAAAAACGCGCCATAATCGCCAGAGCGCAGAATATAGGGATCAACCAGGCCGACAATCGGCAGTACCAGCGCGACCTTGAGAATGCCGCGCACAAAGTAATAGCGCAAATCCAGCAAGGCCGAACGATGCAAATGAACTTGCGCACCGCCGATGAACTGCCAGAAGCTCGGCGCATCCGTCAGGCCGCGAGCCTTTCGGTAGCGAAACAGGCTGTAGGCAATGGTGTACGAGACCAATAGAAAAAACAGACCAAAGCGGCCATTCAGGTCGAACAGGCTGAAAAATTGCTGACTGACCGGGGCCACAACCCAGCGTTGCAGGAAGTCAGCGAGAAGCGCAAAACCATCCACGACACACTGCCCTCCGATAAAGACTGGAAGTGTAAATCATTTCGTTATGTGTCCGCAGCGCTGCCGCTCGACGGCATCAACGAATCAATCAGGTCATTTGCAAGTGATTCCCCGCTGATTCGTGCAAGCTGCACGGCAGGCGCACCTTTAAGCACTGCTAAGCCACTGTATTGTCGAGCGTTTTATGCAGACTTAACTTGGCACAAGCCCTGCAATATCACCCGGGTGTTTATCGCGATTGGCAAAGCCCGATCCGCGCCTGCCCCACCGTGTCCCTGGAGGTGTCTTGCATGAATGCCATTGACCTGTTGAAAGCCGACCATGAACGGGTGAAAGCCCTGCTCACTCAACTCAGCGAATCGACCGATCGCGCTGTGAAAAAACGCACTGAACTGGTAGCCAAACTGGAAATGGAAATCTCCCTCCACACCCGGTTGGAGGAAGAAATCCTTTATCCGGCTTTCAAAGCAGCCGGGGGTAAGGAGCAGGACGAAATGTACTACGAAGCCAAGGAAGAACACCGCACCGTAGATTCCCTGGTGCTGCCTGACCTCAAAATGACCGATCCGACCACTCCGGAGTTCGCCGGACGCGCCAAGGTGGTGAAAGAGTTGCTGGAACATCACATCGAGGAGGAAGAAACCGAAATGTTTCCTCAGGCGAAAAAGCTCCTGGGCAAAGCGGCACTGGAAGAATTGGGGGCACAGATGGAAGCCATGAAGGCGCAGCACAAGAAGCAAGCCGCCTGATAAACGGCGATGATGCCGGCTCGGTCCAATGAACCGGGCCGGCATCGTGGGTTACAGCAATACAGTGGACAACATGCCCAGCGCACCCAGACAAAAACCAATCAGTGCGCCCCGGCCCGGCGCCTCCTGGAACAAACACCAGACCACGATCGGCTCAAGCAGCAGTAGGGAAATCACTGACACCACGGTGACTGTCCAGATATCACCGACAGCCCGGTAACCCAGCCAGTAGGCTCCCAGCAAAAACAGCCCGGCGATACACATCAGTGCCACCGGCAAGGCAAACGCATGCCAGGATTGCCCGGCGGTGTGCGCCAGGCGGGCAGTGACCACTTCACTGTAAATGGCGCAAAACTCGCCTAATACCATCAGGCCTAGAGCAGAAACTCCGAGTAGTTCTTTGGACATAGCAAAAACTCCTTCGTGTTCAGAGCAAGATTTCTCCGCTCCCAGGCGACGATGGCGTTGCCGGGTGAGCCGTTGCTGTGAGACGAAGTGTTTTTGAACAATCCTGAATTATCGAAGTACCTGAGCATGGGCATTCCCTTGTTTCGATGGTTGAATCCCTGCGCCTGTTGATCAGTGCGCGGACGCAGCATACGCCGGGAAGGCGAGCGCCAACAATCGGTACAAGGCTGATCCTGGCAGCGGCACAGCGACAATTCGGAGAAATGCGCGGGCGGCGTCTGCCAGGCGTGAGATTTGGCCGAAATGACAGCTAAATACCGGCAATATACCTTGACCTCAAATTGCCATCACCTCTAGTATCAAAGCCGTTACCGCGTTTCCCGCAATATCAGAACAATAAAAACAAGGCCTGATACGGAGCGACACCATGCACTTGCTGATCATCAGTTGTGCCCTGCTTCCCCTGTTGTTTTTTGGCCTGTCGTTCTTTGGTTGGAACCAGCATCTCAAGAGCGACGATGACGAACTGGACGTCCCCCCCATCGCGTGACTGCCAACGACCGCGCGGGACATCGGAAGTCCTAAGCCTCCACCACTGTGTAGCCGCCCGCTCTTCACCACTCGTCGCCTGACCTGTCGTACCCTCCTTGCGCCCTCCTCTCTGGCTCAGCGTTTGCAAAGGCTCGCTCCAGCCCGCGCTCACGACGAAATTCTGACGCGCCACGGCAAATCCAACTAATGTTAAGGACACCAGCGCCAAGCTTGGTCAGTCACCGGAGATGTAACGTGTCAACTCTTCATGAAATCGCAGCGAACCACGCGAGAATGGCCAAGGAAAAGGAACCAGAGTCGACCGGACTGGGTGAGCGACAACCACATGTCGTGGGCAATATTGAAATTTCTTCCGTCGACGAACTGCAGCCGATGCCCATGCACCTGCTGGCAGGTGGTCAGGACAGCCAGCATGGGGGCATGGCAGGTTTCGCGCTGTAGTCCAACTCGCGCCGCGTGACCAGAGCCCCTCCTTCAGAAAGTGTGGTACAGCACCATCCCGCCCTCGCCGTCCGGGCTCGCGTCGGAGTAACCCTTGACCGCATACAGCTGGATTTTCCATTCCTGGTTGAGCTTGTGGGTGACGAACAGCGTGAGTTCCTGGATTTGCGAGCCGGTGGAAACGACTTTCTGCCGCCAATCGTAGGACGCGCCCGCGGTGGTGCGGGCGGCAACGGGGACGGCGAAGCCGATGCTGGTGTAAATCGGGTCGTCAAAGTCAGTGTCGGGTGGATCACCGAACTTTTTCCAACCGAGGGTGGCGAAACCGGTGACCGGGCCAAAGGCTTTGGCGACGTCGATCTGGGCGCTGTAGTCGGTTTCACCGGTGCCCAGGCATTGGTCTTCATCTGCCGTCGGAAACTTGACCTTGCCAATCAGATCCACTAATACGCCCCCGCCATCGCTGCCATCGAGCAAGGCATAGCCCGCACTGGCGACCGTGTCGCCCATGCCGCTTTCCACGTCATGGCAACCGCCCGGCAAAGGATCGCCATTGGGGCCGACCTCCGGGTTGGTAATACGCAGCCAGGGCACCGTGACCTTATAGGTCATCGGTCCGGTTTCAAACTTGGCAATGACGGGGACGTACCAGATTTCGGAGGTGGTGCCGGTGCCGTAGTCACCGCTCGAATAATCGAGACCGACTGCAGCGTTGAAGGTATCGGCCAGGGCCGGCACGGCGGATCCGGCAATCAAGGTGGCCAGCAGGGTAAGCACAGGTCTCATCTTCACCTCAGGGCCCGGGAGAGAAGTGTGATCGAATGTACCTAGCCTAGTTGCTAATTCTGCGGGTGCTGCACACTACGGTAGCGGTCAGTTTATTTTTCGATCTTTTCCGCTTTTTCGACCTTCTCAACCTTATCCAGTTTTTCCACTTTCTCCGGCCGGTCAACTTTCTCCACCTTCTCCACTGTTTCCGGCCGCTCAATCTTTTCCACTTTTTCTACCTTCTCGGGTCGTTCTACCTTTTCTACCTTTTCCGGCCGCTCAACTTTTTCGACCTTCTCGACTTTCTCCGGTCGCTCAACCTTCTCCACTTTTTCGACCCTCTCAACCTTCTCGACTTTTTCTACTTTCTCGACCTTCTCGACCTTCTCAACCTTCTCAACCTTCTCAACCTTCTCAACCTTCTCAACTTTTTCTACTTTCTCGACCTTTTCAACCTTCTCCACTTTCTCGACCCGGTCGGACGGCCCACTGCGGTCTTGCTTCTCTGGTTGCTCGACTTTCTCGACCTTGTCGGACGTGCCCGAGCGGTCGATGGACTCCGACTTGCCGCTGCCGCTGTTGTCGATCCTGTCGCTGCGGTCGTCGCCACCGCTTCTGCCGCTTCGATCATCCCGGCCGCTGTCGCCACGGCTATCGTCACTGCCTCGACCGCTGTCGCTGCGCCGATCACCACCGTCCACACTGCCTTGTCCACGCCTGTCATCGCCCGACGAGTCCGAGGAGCCCGAGTTATCGCTGCGCTGCTGCAGATCGTCGTCCGAGCGATTGTCGCGCCCGCCATGTCCGCGATTGGACACATCGACACGCTCAGGCTGGTATTCGACCCGTACGGCGCGCACTTCCCGGGCGCCGCTGAATACGCCGGTGACCCGGACCCGCTGATTGATTTCCAGCCCCGAAGACTGTTCGCCGCTGAACACCGTGCCGCGATCCACAGTGACATTGAAGCCGCCGACCACCAGTCGACGATCCTGCCGTCCTTGTACCAGGCCTTCGATCACCGCCTCGCGAACCCGGCCGGCAAACGGCGTGCTCGGGTCGGGACGACTTTGCGCGACTTCCAGTTGGCGACCGGACCATTGGCCGCGGACCAGTACTTCCTGCGCCGGCGCCACCCGGGTGCCGAGTTTCAAGCCCTGCAGGCTACCCGCGCGGTCAACCGTACCAATCGCGCTGACCTCCTTGAGGCCCGGCGCCCGCTCGATGCGACTGGCGACCACTTCGCCATTGGCATTACGCAGCCCGCTGACCCGTACCGGTTCGCCTGGGCGCAAGCCTTCGGCGACCCGTGCCCCGGCGGCGAGGCGCACCGGTTGGCCCATGACCCGCAACGGTTGCGAGGCGTTCGGCAGCCCGGTCAACGGACCTTCGTAGACGTTGAGGATCGCAATACGCCCTGCCTGCAGACCGCGTTTGCTGGCGAAGGCTTCCACCGCGACCACCTGGCCTATGGCCAAATGTGCACTGTCGGCCGGCACGCCGTTTTCACTGACGGGAACGTCCTTGCCAAAATGCACTTCCATGCCATTGACGCAGATCGAGGCGAAACCGGTGATGGTGCCGACGATGCCGGTGCCACCAATACCGCCCGGCTGCTGCACCGGCGCACCGGTGCCGCCAACGCCGCCGTTGCCGTGGTAGATCAGTTGACCATCGACACCGCCGGCTACCGCGCCGGTTCCGCCGATGCCGCCGGGACGCTGACGAGTTGGCGCGCCCGTGCCACCGACCCCGCCATTGTCGATGCCCGTGCCGCCGACGCCTCCCGGCTTGGCTCCGGTACCGCCAATCCCGCCCGGGGCCTGCAGTTGCGACGCACCGGCCATGCCCACTTCATCGCGACTGACACAGGCTGGCGACGCTAGCGCAAACGTCGGAATCCCCGCCAGCAGCGCCAGGCACTGGGCAAGGACGAACGTACGCAAGCGACGCGCAGAGAAGATCATCAGTCGGCAGCCGGCAAGGAAGTGGGGGCAGTAGGCTCAGTGTAGAAATAAAGTCCGATGGTGATGCGCTGAGGTTGATCGATTTTTCCTGCATCGGTGTTTTCAAGATCGGCAGCCAGGCTGCTGAACCCCAGCAGCAGTTGCGATCCCTCATTGCTCACAGCCTGACGCAAGGTTTCAACGCTGGCCGGCCCAAGGGCGTCATAGTGGACGCTACGCTCGAAGAACGGCCGCCCGTCGGTGCTCAAGTTGTGCACCGCGGCATTGGCATGGTCGCCCAGGTTGTGGCCGAGGTACCCGGCTTTCTCGTCGAAGCCCTTTTGCGGCACGAATGCCTCGGCTTCCAGGTGCACACAGTCCTGCTCATCGAGGCGCACCACGCCCAGGCGCAGCCACTCGTCGAGCACCACGCGGGCACGAATGTCCGTGCTGACTTTCGCCACCAGCGCATCAAAGGAGCATTCACCGCCGACACTGGCCAGGCGCGGCAACGGCAGGGTCTTGCCGGCGCTTTTGCAGAACGGCTTGCTGTTGGCCCAGACGCTCACCAGTTGTGCGCCGAGGGTGATGTTTTCAGGAAGTGCCTCAAGTGCCGAATCGTCGTCCTTGCGCAGGCGCCGGACGTCCTTGCGGTGCACACCGGTGAGCAAACTGATGCGGCTGTCGCTCGGCGGCTTGGCATCCAGCCGAAATTCGCGATCCGCCACCTCGACGAAGACCTCCTTGAGCAGGTCGACGAACACCGAAAAAGTCACGCCTTTGCGCAGCATCAGACGCACCAGGGGACGCATCACCTGGCGCAGGGCTCTGATCAGTGCAGGAGGGAGAGTGGGCGAGTGCATTCAACACATTCCTTGAGAGATACCTCCAGTATAGCGACGCGGGAAAAAATCCCATACGACTATTTCCCCGCCGCCACCTGGAAACCCTCGGTTCAGTCAGCTCCTGCTGTTGTCGTCACCCGGTTCGCCGCCGACGTGAACGCCGCGGTCATCCCCCGGTTCGCCACCCACATGATTACCACGGTCATCACCAGGCTCACCGCCCACGTGATTGCCACGGTCGTCACCAGGCTCGCCGCCAACATGATTGCCATGATCATCTCCGGATTCACCGCCAACATGATTGCCATGATCATCACCGGGCTCACCACCAACGTGATTACCGTGATCATCGCCAGCCTCTGCGTGGTTGCTGCTGCGTCCGGAGTTGGAGTTACCGGCCTGACCCTGGCCCGAGTCACCATGACCACTGCCGCTATGCCCGCTGCCACTATTGCCGCCACCAGCATGACCGCCACCGTCGCCGCCACCACTTCCACTTCCGCCATGGCCGCCTCCACCTCCGCTTCCGCCGCCGTTACCGCCACCGCCGCCGTGTCCACCGCCGTTGCCGCCACCGCCGCCACCATTACCGCCACCACCTCCACCGCCGTTACCGTTACCGCCACCACCACCACCACCACCACCACCACCACCGTGGCCTCCACCGCCTCCACCACCATTACCACCGCCACCGCCGTGGCCTCCACCACCTCCGCCGCTGCCGCCACCGTGCCCGCCACCACCTCCACCTCCACCTCCGCCACCGCCACTGCCGCCGTCTTTGGCGTAGGCGCTGGAGTCATGGGAAATCGAATCCGGGATCAACACCGTGGCTGCCGAGAGCACGCCTCCCATCGCCATCACCAACAGCGCTTTCTTGAATATCTTGTTCGTCTGCATCAGCCATCTCCCAGTCATTTACCGCGAGGAACGCTTTGTCGAGGCAGGATTTGTCCTGCGTCTGTACCACTGAATTCTTTATGTGGGATATTTTCCCACATCAGAAAGCTAGACCCGTTCCAGCGAGGGTTCAAGCGGCGCAGGGAAAAGCCGACCGGCGGTGCAGTCAGGGAAGGAGGTTGGTCTGAACGTTCAGCAACAGTACCGGGCCAACAGGCGTAAGCCGATGCCCGGCACGAGAGGGCGCAGGAAGCGCGGTTTATCTGTGCAGGTGTTTCTTCAGGAACGAGCGGGTGCGTTCCTGGGCAGGGTTCTGCAGGATTTCGTGCGGCGCGCCCTCCTCGACCACCACCCCGCCGTCCATGAACACGATACGGTCGGCAACTTCGCCAGCGAAGCGCATCTCATGGGTGACGATCAACATGGTCATGTGCTCTGCGGCCAATTGCTTCATCACCTGATTGACCTCTTCCACCAGTTCCGGGTCGAGGGCCGAGGTGGCTTCGTCGAACAGCATGACTTTCGGTTGCATCGCCAGGGCCCGGGCAATCGCTACCCGCTGCTTCTGCCCGCCGGAGAGGCGCGAGGGGTATTCATCGACCTTGTTTGCCAGGCCAACCTTGGACAGATATTCCATCGCCAACTCGCGGGAAGCCTTTTTCGTCAGGCCCTTGAGCTTGATCGGCCCCAGCGCGATGTTTTCGTACACCGTCAGGTGCGGGAACAGATTGAAGTGCTGGAACACCATGCCCATTTGCTGACGCACCGCATTGATGTGCTGTTCAAAGGCCCGGCCTTTCAACGGCCGGTTGACCTGTTCGCCGTCGAGCCAGATTTCCCCGTCGTTGAGCACTTCCAGGTGATTGATCGAGCGCAGCAGGGTGCTCTTGCCAGAGCCACTGGGGCCAATGATGGCGATGATCTGTCCACGGGCGACCGAGAGATCAATGCCCTTGAGCACTTCCAGGGCGCCGTAGGCCTTACGGGCCCCCTTCACTTCAACCATGCTTTTTTCGCTGATCATCGTGACATCTCTACCTTTTTTTCAAAAAGATGCAGGCCGGCTTCGAGCACGAGGTTGGCTGCATAGTAAATAACCGCAACGGTCAGATAGAACTCGAACGGGCTGTAGGTTTCACTCACGGCAAGCTGTGCGCTGTAGACCAACTCGGCAATCCCGATGATCGACACCAGGGAGGTGTCCTTCAGCAGCACGATCAGATTGTTGCCCAGCGGCGCGATGGTCTGGCGCAGCGCCTGCGGCACGACAATGTAAAGCTGGGTCTGGGCGCGGCTGAGGCCAATGGAGCGCGCCCCTTCTATTTGCCCCGGATCCACCGAAACCACGCCGGCACGGATCACGTCGGCGTTGTACACCGCAAAGTGCAGGCTCAGGCCGATGATTCCCGCCACCAGCGCCGGAATATCAATCCCCACTTGCACCAACCCGTAGTAGATCAGGTACAGCTGCAGCAACAGCGGCGTGCCCATCAGTAGCCAGGTGATAAAGCGCACCGGCAGCGCGAGGATTTTCGGCGCATACAAAACGATGAGTGCAAAAGCGACGCCGGCCAGCAAACTCAGGATGCTGGAACTGACAAACATCACCACCGTCCACCACAGGCCGGTGGCGAGCAGCTCGGAGTAAGGCGTGACGATACTTAGATCTAGACTCTGCATCTGAATACTCTCACTTGGCCGCGAATCGTTGATCGAGGTAGTCCACGAGGTATCGGACCGAGTAGACCATCACGATATACAACAGCGCAGAGACCAGGAAAATTTCAAACGGCTTGTAGGTTGAACTGATGAAACGCTGTGCGGTGTAAGAAAGCTCAACCACCGAAATCGTCGACACCAACGCCGAGCCCTTGATCAGCGCGACGGCGTTGACCCCCAACGGGCGAATCATCAATTTGGCCGCCTGCGGCAGCGTCACCAGCCACAAGGTCTGGTTGCGACCAAAACCGATGGAGCGCGCGGCTTCCACCTGGCCGGGGTCGACGTTGGCAATGGCGCCGCGAATGGACTCGGCCATGTAGGCGGCAATGTTCAGCCCCAGACCGATCACCCCTGCGGTAAACGGCTCCAGCTCAAGACCGATCTGCGGCCCGCCAAAATAAATGATGAACAATTGCACCAAGCAGGGAGTGCCACGGAACACGCTGATGTACAGACGTGCCAGGCAACGTAACAGGAACATCGAGGACAACCGCCCCGCCACCAGCACGATTGCCACCAGAAAACCCAGCAACAGCGCCAATACGGAGATTTGCACGGTGATCCAGGCCGCCTCGAGGAAAAACGGGAAGGTGCGCTGTATCAGTGTCAGATCCATGGGAACACTCGGAAAAGTCGGCGTGCCCGGCCCGGCTTGCGCCTGGGCCAGGGTCAATGCACATCAGCGGATATCGTTACCAATCCACTGCATCGAGATCTTTTCGTAGGTGCCATCGGCGAGCATACCGGCCAGCGCCTTCTCCAGCGTCGCCTTGAGTTCGGGGTTGTTCTTGCGCAGGGCGATGCCCATGTCCTCGATGCTGCCTTCACCCGCCGGCGGGGTGATGATGCGCACCTTCTGCCCGGTCTGCTTGACCGCCACCAGCACCGGCACACTGTCCATCACCAGCGCATCGATGCGCCCGGCGTCGAGGTCGACGAGCATTTCCGGCAGGCCTTTATAGGTCCGCACCTTGAGGTTGCCACGTGCCCTTGCCCATTTATCGTGAGCGTCGCCCAGGGTCACGCCGACGGTGACGTCCTTGAGCTGATCGACGCTGTTGATCGGGGAGTTTTCCTTGACCACGATGGTGCGTCCGGCACGGTAGTAGGGACCGACGAAATCCACGGCCTTCTGGCGCTCCGGGGTGATGGTCATGGACGCGACGATGGCGTCGTATTTTTTCGCCAGCAGCCCGGCGATGATCCCGTCGAACGGCGTGGTGATGATCTTCACCTTGACCCCCATGCGCTCCGCCAGCGCCTCACTGATGGAGGCGTCGAAACCGACAATCTGGTTCTGCTCGTTGGCAAAGCTGAAGGGTGAATATTGACCGCTCATGGCGATGCGGATCTCTTTGGCGTTCTCGATCGACTGCAAATCATCTGCGTGCACGGCGCAGGTGGCGAACAGCGCGGAGGCTGCAATGGTGGAAGCGACGATCAGACCCTTGAGCTTTTTAGTCAGCATTGGATGGCACCTTGGAAGAATAATTATTTGGTTTTCGAGGGTTTATTACCCAGCCTTCACGAAAAAGTTTTGCATAGGCAAATGTGGAAAGCACCCGGCAAGGCGTCAGCCTGCCTGACACATTGCCGGAGTTGGCCGACACTATGTCGCGTCGAGGGCAAAAGCCCTGTTGTAGAGCACTGCCGAGGGCCTTTGCAAAGTCGTGGTGCGATAGCTGCGTTCAATAGTTTATGGAATGACTGAGGCATTTCTTTTCGCTTGTGGTGAGCGGCTGATCCTCGCTCTCATGGGATAAAAATCCCCTGCAGCCAGGAACCGCAAAATGCCTCAAGCGTCCATCAGTGAGTCCATCGCCATCGTCCATCCGCTGACCTTGAGTCACGGCAACAATGCCCATGTCTGGGACACCGACGGCAAGCGCTACATCGATTTTATCGGCGGCATTGGCGTGCTCAACCTGGGGCATTGCCATCGGAAGATTGTCGAGGCGGTGTGCAACCAGGCCACGCGCCTGACCCACTACGCGTTCAACGCCGCGCCCCATCAACCCTACAAACAATTGATGGCGCGTCTGGCCGAGTTCATCCCGGTGTCCTACCCGGTCAGCGGCATGTTGACCAACAGTGGCGCCGAAGCGGCCGAGAATGCGCTGAAAATCGCCCGCGCCGCCACCGGCCGCACCGCAGTGATTGCCTTCGACGGCGGCTTCCATGGACGCACCCTGGCGACCCTCAACCTCAACGGCAAAGTCGCGCCCTACAAGCAGCGCGTCGGCGTCTTGCCGGGCCCTGTCTATCACCTGCCCTACCCGAGTGCGGACAATGGCGTGACCTCCCAGGACGCGCTGAAGGCCATGGATCGCCTGTTCAGTGTCGAGATCGACGTCAATGAAGTGGCCTGTTTCATTGTCGAACCGGTGCAGGGCGAAGGCGGCTTTCTGGCCCTCGATCCGCTGTTCGCGCAAGCGCTGCGCAAGTTCTGCGACGAGCACGGCATTCTGCTGATCGCCGATGAAATCCAGTCCGGCTTCGGCCGTACCGGACAGCGCTTTGCCTTCAGCCGCCTGGGCATCGAACCGGACCTGATCCTGCTCGGCAAAAGCATCGCCGGTGGTCTGCCACTGGGCGCGGTAGTCGGTAAAAAGCCCCTGCTCGACACCCTGCCCAAAGGTGGACTCGGCGGCACCTATTCGGGCAATCCAATCGCCTGCGCGGCGGCGCTGGCCACCCTCGACGAAATGAGCGACGCCAACCTGTCGGCCTGGGGCGAACGCCAGGAACAGGCGATCGTCCGCCGTTACCAGGCCTGGCAGCAGAGCAAGCTTTCGCCCTACCTGGGCAGGCTGACTGGGGTTGGGGCGATGCGCGGGATCGAGCTGATCACCCCTGAAGGCGCACCCGCCACGGCGGTCCTTGCCCAGCTGTTGGAGAGTGCCCGAAACAACGGTTTACTGCTGATGCCCAGCGGCAAATCACGGCACATCATCCGCTTGCTGGCACCGTTGACCATTGAGTTGGAAGTGCTGGAAGAGGGGCTGGATATTTTTGAGCGGTGTCTGGTGGCGATTGGTTGAATCCAACATAATGGCTGAATGAGAGACCGCTATCGCCAGCAGGCTGGCTCCTACAGGGGTTGGCGGTCGAACAGCATGCACCACACATCCACTGTAGGAGCGAGCCTGCTCGCGATGAGGCCGGGACAGTCAACTGGTTGTTGACTAACATGCCGCCATCGCGGGTAAGGCCGCTCCTACAGGGGATTACCGCAATGCCGCCTCGAAGCTTTCATCCAGCACTTCCAACAGGAAGTCCGCATTACCCCGGCTGAAAATCATCGATGGGCGCATCTTCAGCACATTGTCGAACGGGCCTTCGGTGCCGATCAGAATCCCACGCTCCCTGGCCCCATCAGCGACCTTCTTCGCCAGTTGGGTTGCCGGTACTTTGGTCTTGCGATCGGTGACCAATTCGATCCCGAGGAACAACCCCTGGCCGCGCACATCGCCAATCACGTCGTAGCGTTGCTGCAATTTGCGGAAGCCCTCAAGCAAGTAGTTGCCCACGGTCAGCGCATTGAGTTTCAGGTCATCGCGCTCGATCACATCGAGCACCGACAAGCCCACCGCGCAGGACACCGGACTACCGGCAAAGGTGTTGAAGTACTCCATGCCATTGTTGAAGCTGTCGGCCATTTCCCGCGTGGTCACCACTGCCGACATCGGATGGCCGTTGCCGATCGGCTTGCCCATAGACACCGCATCCGGCACCACGCCCTGCGTCTCAAACGCCCACCAGTGGCTACCGACACGACCGAACCCGACCTGCACTTCGTCGGCCAGGCACACACCGCCCTCGGCGCGCACCATGGCATACACCTCCTTCAGGTAGTTCTCAGGGAAGAACAACTGCCCGGCAACGCTGGGGATCGACTCCGCGAGGAAGAACGCCGGTGCCCTGCCCTGCTTGCGCATGCTGTCGATCTGCTCGGCGACGCTCTCGGCAAAGCGCTTGCCCATGTCCTCGAACGCCCAGTCCTCCGGCGCCCGATACGGATCCGGCACCGCTGCTTCGAACACGTGCGCAGCTCGGCCCTTGCCGGCCTTGCGCTTGTACTTGTATGGGCTCAGGTCGATCAGTTCCTGGGTGGTGCCGTGGTAGGCCCAATCCAGCACAATCGCCTCGTCGCGCCCAGTGTGATTGCGCGCCATGCGCAGCATCAGGCTGTTGGCTTCGCTGCCCGAGCAACCAAAAGACGCCACCGCCAGGCCTTCGGGCAAGGTCGCCGTCAGGCGCTCGGCGTACTCGACAATATTGTCGTGCAGATAACGGGTGTTGGTGTTTAGCCGCCCGGCCTGGCGCGACAGCGCGTCGACCACATCCGGATGGCAGTGGCCGAGGTGGCAGACGTTGTTGAAGCAATCCAGATACGCCCGGCCAAAATTATCGATCAGCCAAACCCCATCCCCACGCACAAACTTGATCGGATCGGAATAGGAAATCGACAGGTTGGGCAGCAGCAACTCCTTGCGCTTGGCGACGATCTCGGCCTTGGTCCGACCGTCCTGGCTGTAGGTTTCCGGCGGAATGCCGGCGAGGGTCGAAGCGTCGGGGAACAGGTCGGCCCAGACATCCAGGTAAGCCACCTCACCAACGCCAATGAACTCGCTGGCTTGCAAACCGATGTCGGTGGACATCTGGAAATGCACGTGGGGAATCCAGCCGCCATTTTCCGTATCGGCGCCCATATGCCCGACCAGCGCGCCGGCTTCCAAATACTCACCCGGCTGCAGACGGTCGAGGGCTTCATGGGCCATGTGGCCCCACAAAGTCAGGAACGGTGGGCAACCCTCGGGCGAGTGCTTGAGCATGATCACACCGCCGTAGCCCAGCGGCTCGCGCTCGACCTCGACGCTCTGCACCACCCCGGCCACCGGGGTGTACAGCGGCGTGCCGGCGGGCATGATCAAGTCGACACCGACGTGAATGATCCGCCGCTGGCCTTCAATGAAGCGCGACTCGAATGCCGTGTCGGTGTAGATGGTCCGCGCTTCGCCCCAAGGGCCGATGCCCAGCGGCACTTTGTGTTCGGCGGAAAAATCTTCCCACCATTGTGTCGCTTCAGCAGGACGCTGTTCGGCGGAGGCAATGGTCATCACATGGGACGCATCACCAAACGGCGCGATGACCTTGTTCATGCTCGCCGCCGACGGCCGCACGATATCGGCGAACGACTTGCTGTTCTGCGCCACCCAGCGGCGAATCGCCCCGGCGCCCTCAATCGCATCGAAGCCGCAAGCCTTGCGCAGAATCGCCGTGGCCAGGCGCGGGTTCATCCGGTCCATTTTTTCCAGCAGGCGCCAGGCCGGCGCTTCGCTGATGGCCAGGTACGGATTGTCCTCGGTGCGGTCGTGGCGCGAGGCGGACAAGGTGACGCTGGTCACCAGGCGCATGGCGATCAGGTTGAACAGGACGTCGAGCTCCTCCGCCTGCAGCGGGTACTGCTCATGAAAACCGGCAGCCAGCGCCGCGGCCGCTCCGATCGGGTCTTGCATGTCGAGAATCGAATAGGCGCAGGTGATGGCGACTTCGGCGATCAGCACGGTGTGCACCGCGTCGCCAAAATCGATGATCCCCGAGACCTTCTGCTGATCCTCGGAGTCGACCAGGATATTCCAGTCGTTGCCGTCGTTATGAATGATCTGCGTGCGCAGGCGCGCCAGTTGCGGTTGCACGTTTTGCTCGAAGCTATCGATGAAGCGTTCGAGGATCGCGCGCTTTTCCAGGTCTTTGACAAAGTGCAGACGCGAGCGAGAACGGGCGGCATGACGCAGATCCCAATCAAAATCGCGCACCGCGCCAGGATGCATGAAGCCTTGCAGCGCGCGGTCCACGGCACCGAAGGCCCGGCCCAGGCTGCGCATTAATGGCGTGGTACGGGGAACCTCGGCCAGCGGCGTACCGTGCAGCCAACTGACCAGCCGCACCGCGTGTTGCTCGCCGGTCGGCGCGACGGCCGAGGCAAGGAATTCGCCGTCCAGACTGCGCTTGAGAAACGGCACGCTCAGTTCGGGACTGTGACGGGCGAGGTGACTGAGCAAGGCCGTCTGAAACTCACTTTCGACCCGTGGCTCGGAGGCGTTGACGACTTTTAGAATCCACCCGGCATCGGTGTCGGTCTTCAACCGATAGTTGCGGTCGCGCTCGCCATCCAACGGCGTCGCCGTACCGATCACGTTGAAAAGCTGCTCGCCGAGTTTTTCGGCATCCCCGGTGGAGAACTGCGGGGCAGGATGGGAGAGGATTGTCATGGTAATTGTTTTCCAAGCCATTTTTTTCAGATAGCTTGGCACGCAACGCCTGGGACGGCAGTAGGTATACGGTCGACTTCAGCCTGCATATTGTCGGAATCGACCGGCACAATTTCGGTAGCAAAAAAGGGAAGTTCGGATGCGAGACCTGGACAGCAAAGATCGCGAAATACTCGAGATACTTTCCAAAGAAGCGCGCATTGCCCTGAAGGCCCTGGCAGCGCGCATCGGCCTCTCCCGCAGCGCCACCAGCGAGCGGGTGATCAATCTGGAACGCAGCGGCGTGATCCGCGGTTATCGCGCCGACATCGGAGAAATTGACGCCCACGTCATCCGCGCCATCCTCCTGGTCAGCCTCAAACGCACCCCGGCCATGGGCCTGCTCGACCTGCTCGCACAAAACTCCCAGGTGCGCCGGGTGTCTTCAGTCAGCGGCCAGCTTGACCTGGTGATCGAGGTTGAAGCCCGGACCATTGACGACCTGAATCGGGTCAGGGATGCGGTTGCCAGTCATGAAAGTGTTGAGGACATCACCACGGCGGTGGTGTTGCGCCGGGATATTGATCGGCAGAGTTAGGGGCTCGTGCAGCCGTCATCTACCACAATTTTCTGCGTCTTTAACTTCAGGCGCATACTCAAGCTTAACGAGTAACGTTTAGCGTTACGCACCATGATGGGCAGTTTCAGATGCGCTGACACTCAAGCACTGTTCACCACTGGATATACGCGGCGCTGGTCAGAAGATAATTGAAGTGGTGCAACGGCTGGTTGCCTGATCCAGCCCTGATAACAAAAAAGCCCCGCCAGCTCTATGCCTGCGGGGCTTTTTGATAAGGCTTGGTAAAGCCAGAGAAGCGAATATGGTGCCCCGAGCCGGAATCGAACCGGCACGCCCTTCGGCGGCAGATTTTAAGTCTGATGTGTCTACCAATTTCACCATCGGGGCATGGGAAATCCAAAAGCAGGGGCAGATTTAACCCTAAAACAAAACCAGAATCAATCACTTAGGTTAGCGAGTCATGACCGACCGTGAGGATTACTCGGCAGAGACGCGCATCAGCTGGACTTCAGGCCAAGACGATCAACAGAATCGGTCGACTGCAGCCTGTCATCACCCTGACCACGGGCGCCCCCAGCGTGCACAGTTGCGGAACACCAGTCGAAAACTGCGGAACACATGCCTTTCCTGAAGATATAAAAAAACCCCGTAACTCATTGAGCTACGGGGTTTTCAATAGTGGAGGCCGAGGTCGGAATCGAACCGGCGTAGGTGGATTTGCAATCCACTGCATAACCATTTTGCTACTCGGCCTCAAACGTCGGATGCATTAACAACAACATCAAACGCAAACAACTTGAGAAGGAAACTGCATTTCTATCCAGTTTCAACTCTTTGATTTCTAAAGAGTTTTTCTCTTTCCCTAAGCAGGAATGGACGCAATTCTGGACTGCTTCCGGTGTCCTGTCAAGGACGAAAAGTAAAAAATCTCAAGGTTTTCAATTCACTGGCCCACTTTGCCGGTGGGCCGGTGCTTTACAGGTACCAGCGGTATTCCCGAGCGTGGATTTCCTGGAGGAAGGCCTGGTGGTCCTGGCGTTTGTTTTCGCAGTAGACGTCGACGAACTCGGCGCCCAGCCCTTCGCGCAGGCGAGACTGGTGTTGCATCTGGCGCACGGCTTCGAGGATGTCGAGGGGGAAGTCGATGCCGCTGTTGCGGTCGTCATTGAGCGGCGGGATGGGTTCGCGGGCGGCGTCGAGGCCTTGTTCGAGACCCACGAGGATTGCGGCGAGGACCAAGTAGGGGTTGGCGTCGGCGCCGGCCAGGCGGTGTTCGATGCGCAGGTTTTTCGCGTCGGACTCGGGGATCCGCACGCAGGCGTCGCGGTCTTCGAAGCCCCAGCTGGCGCGGGTGGCGGCGTTGACGGTGCCGCCCAGGCGGCGGTAGGCGTTCTGGTTCGGGGCGAAGATCGGCATGCAGTGCGGCAGCAGTTCCAGGCAGCCGGCGACGGCGTGGCGCAACGCCTGCTGCTCATTGGCGGCCAGCAGATTCTGGCCTTCAGCGTCGTAGAGGCTGACGTGGACGTGCATGCCGCTGCCCGGATGTTGCAGGTACGGTTTGGCCATGAAGCTGGCGCGGTAGCCGTGCTTGAGGGCGACGCCACGGGTGCTGCGGCAGAACAAGGCGGCCCAGTCGGCGGCTTGCAGGCCGTCGTCGAGATGGCCGAAGTTGATTTCGAACTGGCCGGGGCCGAGTTCGGCGGTGATCACCGTGGTGTCGATACCCTGCAGGCGCGCGGTCTCGACCATGTCATCGAGCACCGGGGAGAACCGCGACAGACGTTCGATGTGCATGTTCGGCTGGTCGTCGCAGTCGTCCGTGAGGCCGTCGCGAGGGAACTGCGGCAGGCCGTCGCGCAGTTGTTTGTCGAACAGGTAGAACTCCAACTCGAAGGCCACCACCGGGTGAATGCCTTTGCCACGCAGGCGCTGCAGCACCTGGGCCAGCACTTCCCGGGGTTCGAATTCGATCGGGCTGGCGGTGCCGTCGGAGGTGATCAGCATCTGCCCCAGGGGCTGCGACTCCCATGTCACCGGCTTGAGCGTGCCTGGAACCAGGCGGCGCACCGCGTCTGGGTCGCCGTCGTGGAAACAGTAGTCGCCGATCTTGAACAGCCCGCCCTGCACCCCCAGCAGCACGCAGTTCTGCGGCAGCTTGAGGGCGCTGCCGGCGGCGACTTTTTCGAGCATGTCGATCGGGTAGCGCTTGCCATAAAAGTGCCCCGGGATGTCCAGGGAGATGAGGTCGACGTAACGCACCTCGGGGTAGCGTTGGCGAAAAGCCCGTACTTCGGCCAACAGATCAGAGCAGACAGCGTCCATCATCAAGGTTCCCGTTGTTGTTATCAGGTGTAGACCCACAGCACGCGCGTGAGTTGGTCGGTCAGGTTGCCGTAGCGGCAGCGGGTGTGGCTGTCGAGCTGAAAGCTGTCGCCGGCCAGCAGGGTCACCGGTTCATCGTCGCCGTCCAGCCACAGGGTCAGTTCGCCTTCGAGCACGTAGCCGCCCTGCTCCGAGCTGTCGGTCAGGTGCCGGTCGCCGCTGTTGGCCCCGGCTTCCAGACGGCTTTCGAGCATGGAAAAGCTCGAACGCATTTTCGGCGAGACCAGGATGTCGGTGATGCCGTTGGCGAAATACAGGGTGCGGCGCTCATCGGGCCGGGTGACCCACGGCAGCACCTTGGGTTTCGGCAGGCTGTAGAAATAGGTGGTGGGCACGCCGAGGGTTTCGCTGATCGCGGTCAGGTCGGCCACGGTCGGGCGCGACAGGCCACGTTCGACCTGGGACAGGAAGCCCACCGAGCGGTCGATTTTGTCGGCCAGTTCCTTGAGCGTGTATTTCTTGTGCTTGCGCAGGTCGTGAATCAGGATCGCCAGCGCAGCGATTTCTTCTTGCTTGTTCATCGCAAAAATTCCGGAAGAGGTGGGCTCATATGCTGTCGCGCAAGCGATACCAGGCCTTGCCGATGGCTTCCAGCGGCGCCGCGAAGTATTTGCCGCCGGGGAAACTGTCATTGCGCAGTCCCTGGTACAGCGCCAGTTCGTCGTCATCGCCGAGGATCGCCGCGGACACGGCTCGAGCGGCGGCCAGGGTTGGCAGCACGCCGTGCCCCGAGTAGCCCTGCAGCCAGTACAGATCGCCGCTGCGGCCGATGTCCGGGGTGCGCTTGAGTGTCAGGTCGATGTGCCCGCCCCAGGTGTATTCCAGTTCCACGCCCTTGAGCTGGGGGAATACCCGTTCGAGAAATGGCCGGGTGGCCGCGCCTATGTCCTTGGGCATGCCGCCGAGGTAGGTGCAGCCGCCGCCAAACAGCAGGCGGTGGTCCGGGGTGCGGCGGAAGTAGTCGAGGACGAACTGGTTGTCGGTGACGCAGACGTTGCCGGGCAGCAAGGCCTCGGCCTGTTCCGGGGCCAGCGGCGCGGTGGCGACCTGGTAAGTGCCCACCGGCAATACGCAACTGGCCCGTTGCGGGTCGAGTTTGTCGAGGTAGGCATTGCAGGCCAGTACCAGCACGTCGGCGCGAATCTGCCCGCGCTCGGTGCTGACCACATAACGCCCGCCCTCCTCGCGATAATTCAGCGCCTTGCTCTGTTCATAGATATGCCCGCCGGCGCGCTCGATGGCAGCGGCCAGACCCAAGGCCAGTTTCAGTGGGTTGAGGTGTCCGCCTTCGGGGTCGAACAGACCCGCCTGGTAGCGCTCGCTGGCGACCCATTGCGGCAGCTGTTCACGGGAGATGAATTGCAGGGCGTCATGGCCCCACTTGTGGCTGGCCTCGTGTTGCCATTCGGTGAGAATGCTGACCCGCCGTGGCATCACCGCCGTCCATAAATGCCCGGGGCGATAGTCGCAGTCGAAGCCATGACGTCCCGGCAGTTCACGCAGTTCCTGCCCCGCCCAGCGCATGCTGTCCCACAACCGGCGAGCGCGCTCGTAACCCAGCGCCGCCTCCAGCGGTGGCATGTCGCACGACCAGCCAAGAATCGCCTGGCCGCCATTGCGCCCCGAGGCCGCCCAGGCCACCCGACTGGCTTCCAGCAGGGTCACGCGCTTGCCCGCCAGGGCCAGGCGCAACGCGGTGTGCAGGCCACTGAAGCCGGCGCCAATGATCAGCACCTCGGTGTCCTGCTCGCTCTCCAGCGCCGGGCGCTGCAGCAAACGATCGGCACAACTGTGGGCGTAGTAGCTGGCGACATGCTGGGAGGACTGTAGGAACATTCGGGCACCATGAAATTATGTTTTTATAATTTCATGAAAAACTACAGTATAAATTTCACGCAAGCAACCGCAGTCAGAAACCGGGGCGCTGTTCAGGCGCCCCGGTGGTTTCAATCAGAAGGCGAAACACGAACAACCAAACGCCCCCCAGAAGCCCTGGAAGTCGCTGACCGGCGCATTCGAAAGGCGCGCCCGATCATGGCTATGGGAATGCACCGCGCAGGGGCCGCTGCACTGGTGAACCTGGTTGGCCAGCGGCGATTGCGGCCGCCAGTGCCCCGGCACCTTGACCACCGGCGACCAGTCCGGGGTCACCGGCAACGGCGCCGGCGCCAGCCGATCGAAGTCACCGGCGGCGTGCACGACCTGGCCGCCGACCACGGTCAACAGCGACTCGATCCACTTGATGGCCTCGTCCTCGACACTGAAATAGTCCGCCGAGAGCGCCACCAGGTCCGCCAGTTGCCCGACCTTGATCTGGCCTTTCTTGCCCTGCTCCGACGAAAACCAGGCGCTGCCGTGGGTGTACAGTTCCAGCGCGGTGTCGCGGGACAAACCCTGCGGATACAGCTCCAGGCCACCCACCGTGCGCCCGCTGACCATCCAGTACAGCGAGGTCCAGGGGTTGTAGCTCGACACCCGCGTGGCATCGGTGCCGGCGCCCACCGGCACGCCCTCGGCGAGCATGCGCTGGATTGGCGGGGTCATCTCGGCCGCCTTGGCGCCGTAGCGCTCGACAAAGTACTCGCCCTGAAAAGCCATGCGGTCCTGAATCGCGATGCCGCCGTTCAGCGCCCGCACCCGCTCGATGTTTTTCGGGCTGATGGTTTCGGCGTGATCGAAGAACCACGGCAAGCCGTTGAACGGGATATCCCGGTTGACCTTCTCGAACACGTCGAGCATCCGCGAGATCGATTCGTCGTAGGTGGCGTGCAGGCGAAACGGCCAGCGCTGCTCCACCAAATGGCGCACCACCGGTTCCAGTTCCTGCTCCATGGTCAGCGGCAGATCCGGACGCGGTTCGAGGAAATCTTCGAAGTCCGCCGCCGAGAACACCAGCATTTCCCCAGCGCCATTGTGCCGCAGGTAATCATCGCCTTGGTGCAGGGTGACGCTGCCGGTCCAGTTCTTGAAGTCGGTCAGCTCTTCCTTGGGTTTCTGGGTGAACAGGTTGTAGGCGATGCGGATGGTCAACTGTTGCTTGGCCGCCAGCTCGTTGATCACTTGATAGTCGTCGGGGTAATTCTGGAAACCACCGCCGGCGTCGATGGCGCTGGTCACGCCCAGGCGATTGAGTTCGCGCATGAACTGACGAGTGGAGTTGACCTGATATTCCAGCGGCAGTTTCGGCCCCTTGGACAGGGTCGAATAGAGGATCATCGCGTTGGGCCGCGCCACCAGCATGCCGGTGGGTTCGCCGTTGGCATCGCGGACAATCTCGCCACCCGGCGGGTTCGGTGTGTTGCGGTTGTAGCCCACCACCCGCAAGGCCGCACGGTTGAGCAAGGCGCGGTCGTACAGGTGCAGGACGAACACCGGGGTATCGGGCGCCGCCTTGTTCAGTTCATCGATAGTCGGCATGCGTTTTTCGGCAAACTGGAATTCGTTCCAGCCGCCCACCACCCGCACCCACTGCGGCGCCGGTGTGCGTTCGGCCTGGTCCTTGAGCATGCGCAAGGCGTCCACCAGTGACGGCACTCCTTCCCAGCGCAGTTCCAGATTGTAGTTGAGGCCGCCACGGATCAGGTGCAGGTGCGAGTCATTGAGCCCGGGGATCACCGTGAGGCCCTTCAGGTCGATCACCTGAGTCGCGCTGCCGCGCAGGGCCATGGCCTCGGCGTCGTTGCCCACCGCGACGAAACGCCCGTCCTTGATCGCCACCGCGGTGGCCGTGGGGTTGGCGCGGTCGACCGTGTGCAGGCGACCGTTGTGCAAAATCAGATCGGCAATTGTGTTGTGCATCACAGGATTCCTTTATCGAAAAAAGGCTCAGGCAGCCGGCGGTTGCAGCCAGCGGCTGAACAGGCGGGTGACACGGGGCATGAACACGTAGACCACCAGCAGCACAATGGTCGCGGTGATCAGCACGTTGGCCGGCACCCGTCCGCCCAGCCAGGGCACCCGACTGAACAGCGGCTGGAACAGCAGCGGCACCAGGAAGGTCAGCGGCAAGATCACCAGGAAGGTCACACAGGCCTGCTTCCAGCGCGGTGGTGGCGTGGCACCGGCTTCCACCGGGGTGAACCAGAACTCGCGGTCGGCATTGATTTCGGTCTGGTCGCCGTCGGCAAGCATCGGCCGGGCGATCTCCACCAGGCTGCGGCGGTCTTCGGAGTCGAGCCAGGTCTGCAGTTGCTCGGTGCTGGCGAAACGCAGGACGCTGGTGAACTGCGCCAGGCCCTGGCGATGGCCGCGCATCACATCGATGCCCAGGTGTCCGGGATAGCTGCGCGCCTTGGCGATGATCCCGCGTAGCCACTCTTCATAGGCCTGATCCTGGCCCTTCCTGACCGTGTGCCGCACCAACAGGGTGACCACGCCGTCCGACAGATCGATTTCCATCACTCACTCTCCAGGCCCGGTGAAGACCTTCAACGGTAGCTCAACAACGTCAGGGCCGGACGCGAAGTTCGCGCCCGGCCGACAGCTTTACTTGACCTGACGCTGCGGCGCCTTGTGCACCATGGTGTAGGCGTAGTCGACGCCCATGCCGTAGGCGCCGCTGTGCTCGAGCACCAGACCCATCACTGCGTCGTAGGTTTCCTTGTGTGCCCAATCGCGCTGGTATTCGAGCAACACCTGCTGCCAGGTCACCGGCACCGCACCGGCCTGGATCATGCGCTGTACCGACATGTCATGGGCTTCCTTGCTGGTGCCGCCCGAGGCGTCGGTGACGATGTACACCTCGTAGCCTTCAGCCAGGGCTTCGAGGGCCGGGAAGTTCAAGCAAACTTCGGTCCACAGCGCCGCCATGATCAGTTTCTTGCGCCCCGTGGCCTTGACCGCTTCCACCAGTTTCTTGTCTTCCCAGGAGTTCATCGAGGTGCGCTCGATCGGCTGCTGATCCGGGAACACGCTCAACAATTCCGGCCAGATGTAGCCGCTGAAGCTTTCGGTTTCGACCGAAGTGAGGAGGGTCGGCACGTTGAAAATCTTCGCCGCCTTGGCCAGGGCCACGGTGTTGTTCTTCAAGGTCTGGCGATCGATCGATTGCACGCCGAAAGCCATTTGCGGCTGGTGGTCGATCAGGATCAGGGTGGAGTTGCTTGGGTTGAGCAGTTCACGAATGGACATGGCGCGTTCCTTTTGATGTCAGTGATGGGCGGTGCGTGCTGCGGTGTGCAGCGCGTCTGGAGGCCAATTTAGCGACTAGTCATTACAGGGACAATTACCTAGAATCCGGATTCATTGTTTCAACATCAGGGACAGTTATGGACCGCGTCGATTGCATGCGGGCGTTTGTCGCCACCGTTGGGGAAAACGGCTTCGCCGCTGCTGCCCGGCTGATGGGTGTGCCACGCTCGAAAGTCAGTAAACAGATTCAAGCGCTGGAAGAGGCCATTGGCGTGCAATTGCTGCAACGCACCACCCGCAACCTGCACTTGACCGAAGCCGGCGCCGAGTACTACGAGGCGGCGCGGGAAGTGATCGCGGCGGTGGATGAGGCCGAGCAGCGGGCGCGCAGTGGCAGCGGTGAGTTGCGCGGCGTGTTGCGGGTCAATGCGCCGATGTCGTTTGGTCTGCGGCGGCTCGGGCGGCTGATTCCGCAGTTCCATGCGCAGCACCCGAACATCGAATTGCAACTGGTGCTCAGCGACCAGCAGGTCGACCCGGTGCGCGGCGGTTTCGATGTGACCATCCGCATTGCCAGCCTGGCGGATTCATCGCTGGTCGCCCGCCTGCTGGCCCCTGCCCCACGGATCCTGGTGGCCTCGCCGTGCTACCTGGCGCGGGCCGGGACGCCGCGCTCACCCAAGGAGCTGAGCGCGCACCAGTGCCTGAACTACGGCTACTTGCAAAGCGGCGTCAGCCTGCAATTGAGCAACGGCAAGGAGACTCAGCGGGTACATGTCACCGGACCGTTGCACGCGAACAACGGCGACTTGCTGGCGCAGGCCGCCGAAGCCGGCATGGGCATTGCCCTGCTGCCCGATTTCATTGTCGAGGAGGCGCTGTGCGCGGGCCGCCTGGTGCCGGTGATGTGCGAGTGGCAGGCGCCGCCCATCAGCATCCACGCGGTTTACCCGTCGGCGCGCCGGGTGCCGCAGAAGACCCGCGCCTTCATCGACTTCATGGTGGCGGCGCTGGCGCTTACGGCTTGCCCTGGAAGCGTGCCCGATAACGCCCTGGGCTCTCACCCGTCCACTTCTTGAAGGCGCGGTGAAAGGCGCTGGGTTCCTGAAAGCCAATCTGCTCGGCAATCGCCGTGACGCTGGCCTGGGTCCGGCGCAGTTGCTCGATGGCCACGGCACGCCGCACCTCGTCCTTGATCTCCTGGAACGAGCAGCCCTCGCGCTCGAGCTTGCGGCGCACGGTGCTGGGGCTCAGGTGTTGTTCGCTGGCAAAGGCTTCCAGGGTCGGCCACTGGCTGTAGTGGGTGTGGCGCAGGCGCTGATGGACCTGGGCGGCGAGGCCGTGCTGGTTACGGAAACGGATCACCAGCCATTGCGGGGCACTTCGCAGGAAGGCCTTGAGCGAGGCCAGGTCCTGGGTCACCGGCAGTTGCAGGTAACGGCTGTCGAACTCGATTTCGGTGCGCTGGGCGCCGAACGTCAGGTTGGCGCCCCAGAGCAAGGCGTCGTCACTCAGGGACAGACGCTCATGCTGAAAGTCAGCGCGATCAATGGGGATCCGCCGTCCGCCGAGCCAGCACAGCAGGCTGATCATCAACACCAGGAAGGTTTCTTCGCCATAACGCGCCAGTTCATCGTTCTGCGCTTCGGTCTGCAAGCTGATCACCGCGCGTTTGCCGCGCACCGTCAGGCTGCCGCGAAAGTCCCGCAGGAACAGCGCGAAGTTGGCCAGGCATTGGCGCATGGCTTTTTCCAGGTTGGTTTCCTGGATCAGCGCGCGGCAGATCAGGGCAAAGCTGCCGGGGGGCATGCCGTGGGAGTCGAGGCCGAAGAACTCGTCGTCCAGCTCACGGATCTGCGCCAGCCACAGGGCGGCGAACGCCTGGGCGGGCACCCGCGCCGCCGGCTGCTGCAACAGCGCCTGATCGATGCCCACTTCTTCGAGGATCGCCTGCAGGCGCTGCGGATCCGTGCGCAGGGCATGGATCATCGGGTACACGAAGTACACCGCTACCGAATCGCTTTCGCGCATCTGCTCCCCATCATCCGAATATGGCAAAAAACGCCAGCACCTTTGCGCGGTTGCGGCATAGGCGAACCGTCGCGGCAAACCCTAGACTCGATGCCATCACTTGCAGTGACCGCTTGGCGTGCCTGCAACTTCAACCGACATCAGCGCGGCGCCGACCATAGTACGTGAGCGACGCGCGTCCCACGAGACCCAGGGGTTCCCCATGAAGCATTCCGATATTTTTGTCCTCAGCGCCGTGCGTTCCGCGATCGGCGGTTTTGGCGGCTCGCTCAAGGACGTGGCGCCGATCGACCTGGGCACCACCGTCGCCCGTGCGGCCATCGAGCGCTCGGGCCTGGCCCCGGAAAAAATCGGCCACACCGTGATGGGCCACGTGATCCCGACCGAAACCCGCGACGCCTACCTGTCCCGCGTGATCTCGATGAACGCCGGCCTGCCCAAGGAAACCCCGGCCTTCAACGTCAACCGTCTGTGCGGCTCGGGCCTGCAGGCGATTGTCAGCGCCGCTCAGAGCCTGATGCTCGGTGATGCCGATGCCGCCCTGGCCGGTGGTGTCGAATCCATGAGCCGTGGCGCTTACCTGCTGCCGCAAGCTCGCTGGGGTGCGCGCATGGGCAACATCCAGGGCATCGACTACATGCTCGGCGCCCTGCACGACCCGTTCGCCGGCATCCACATGGGCATCACCGCGGAAAACATTGCTGAACACTTCGGCATCACCCGCGAAGCTCAGGACGCCCTGGCCCTGCAAAGTCAGCAACGTGCCGTGCGCGCCATTGCCGAAGGTCGTTTCGACAGTCAGATCGTGCCGATCGAAGTGCCGACCCGCAAAGGTCCGGTGTCCTTCGCCACCGATGAGCACGTGCGTGAAGACGCCAGCAGCGAGCAACTGCAGCGCATGAAACCGGCGTTCAAGAAAGACGGCAGCGTCACCGCCGGCAACGCCTCGGGCCTCAACGACGGCGCCGGTGCGCTGGTCCTGGCCACCGGCAAGCTGGTGGAAGAGCAAGGCCTGAAGCCGATGGCGCGGATCGTCGGTTACGCCCACGCCGGTGTCGACCCAGCCATGATGGGCCTCGGTCCAATCCCGGCCACCCGCCTGGTGCTGGAGCGCGCCGGCCTGACCGTCGCCGACCTCGACGTCATCGAGTCCAATGAAGCCTTCGCCGCCCAGGCTTGCGCCGTGGCTCAAGAACTGGGCTTCGATCCGGAGAAGGTCAACCCTAACGGTTCCGGCATTTCCCTGGGCCACCCAGTGGGCGCGACCGGCGCGATCATCGCCACCAAAGCCATCCACGAACTGCACCGCGTGCAGGGCCGTTACGCTCTGGCGACCATGTGCATCGGCGGCGGCCAAGGCATCGCCGTGCTGTTCGAGCGCGTGTGAGCAAGGACCTGACCATGAACCTGCAGAACATTGGCGTCATCGGCGCCGGCACCATGGGCAACGGCATCGCGCAGGTGTGCGCGGTGGCCGGCTTCAACGTGACCCTGATCGACATTGCCGACAGCGCCTTGCAAAAGGCCCTGGCGACGGTCGGCAAAAACCTCGATCGCCAGGTCAGCAAGGGCACCCTGAGTGAAGAGCAGAAGTTGGCGGCCCTCGACAAGATTGCCACCAGCACTGACTACGCCAGCCTGCACGGCGTGCAACTGGTGATCGAGGCGGCCACCGAGAACCTCGACCTCAAGCTGCGCTTGCTGCAACAGGCGGCGGCTCAGGTCGGCAGTGAGTGCGTGATTGCTTCGAATACCTCGTCGCTGTCGATCACTCAGTTGGCAGCCAGTGTCAGCCATCCTGAGCGCTTCATCGGCCTGCATTTCTTCAACCCGGTGCCGGTGATGGCGCTGATCGAAGTGATCCGTGGCCTGCAAACCAGCGACGCGACACACGCCCTGGCCCTGGCCATGGCCGAGCGCCTGGGCAAGACCGCGATCACGGCGGGCAACCGTCCGGGCTTCGTGGTCAACCGCATCCTCGTGCCGATGATCAACGAAGCAGTGCTGGTGCTACAGGAAGGCCTGGCCAACGCCGAGGACATCGACGCCGGCATGCGCCTGGGCTGCAACCAGCCGATCGGTCCGCTGGCGTTGGCCGACCTGATTGGCCTGGATACCCTGCTGGCGATCATGCAAGCCTTCTACGACGGCTTCAACGACAGCAAATACCGCCCCGCGCCCTTGCTCAAGGAAATGGTCGCGGCGGGTTATCTGGGTCGCAAGACCGGGCGCGGCTTCCATGCCTACGACTGAGCGCTGCTCGCGCTTCGCGGACAGCCGCGACAAAGCCCTGGAGCTGTTCGCCAGCAAGGGCTTTGGCCAGGTCGGCATGCGTGAGCTGGCAGCGTACCTGGGGCTGACCCCAGGTTCGCTGTATCACCACTACCCGAGCAAACAGCACCTGCTGCTGGATTTGATCGAAGAATTCTACGAAGAACTGCTGGCGACTCTGGCCCGCATTGAACGGCGGCGCTCCCTCGATCGCCTGCAACCGCTGATCCAGGCGCACCTAAAGCTGCACCAGGACATGCCCTGGCATTTCCGCCTGGTGGAACGCGACAGCAGTTGCCTGAATGAAGAACAACAGGCGCAGGTTCGCCAGTTGCAGTTGGGTTATGAGCAACGGCTGATCCGCGTGTTGTGCCCCGTATCGTCTTTGAGCGAACCTGCACTGCAAGCCGCCGGCCACGCCATCGCCAGCCTCCTCAACAACGCCCCCGGCTGGTTGCAACACCACCCCCTGCCCCCCCGCGAACGCGAGCGCCTGCTGCACAGTCTGCTGGCGGGCGCCATTGAACGGCTGCTGGCCGACAATGCTCCATTGCAGGTGCATGTGGCCTGACATTGTCGCCGTCCAACTATCTCTGTGGGACCGAGCTTGCTCGGGATGAGGCCGCAGCCTCACAGCAGCGAAAAGTTGTAACTGACGATCAACCGCGTTTCGTCCACATCCCGGGCCACTTGTGCGTAGTTGGTCCGGTAGGTGGCGCTACGCAGGCGCAGGCTCAGGTCTTTGAAGGTGCCGCTTTGCACCACGTACTTGAGCTCGCTGTCACGTTCCCACTCCTTGCCCTCCTCGTCGCTCCCGGCAACCTTAATCCGGTCGCCGTTGACATAGCGGGTGAGAAAGCTAAGTCCATTGATGCCGATGGCCTTGAAGTCATAGTCGTAGCGCAGTTGCCAGGAACGTTCCTGGGCTGCAGCGAAGTCGTTGACCTGCACGTAGTTGACCAGGAACGGGTTGCTGCCATCCAGGTAAGGCATGGAGTTGTCGCCGATCATCCGCTGCCAGCCGCCACTGAAGGTGTGGCCGCTGAGGGTGTAGCCGAGCATGGCGCTGAGCGCGCGGTTGTCGATCGAACCGGCACGGGCGGCGCCACTGTCACTGCTGCTGAGCAGCCGCAAATCGCCTTTCAACCGCCCGACACCCAGCGGTTGATTGCCCAGCAGGCCGATAAAGTGCTGGCGGTAGATATCTTCCAGCTCCGCATACTGATACTGGGCGCTCAGACGCTCGTTGACGCGGTAATCAACGCCATACAGATCAAAGTGATCGGCAGTGATATTGCAGGCGTAACGCTTGTTCTTGCAGTGCACACGGATGTCCTGGCGGTCGGTGGAATCCCGGGCGGTGTAGCCGTCCAGGCGCGCCGCGGTGAAGGTCAGGTCCTTGAGCTCGCTGGAGGTGAGCAAGGCACCGTTGAACTGGGTCGGCAGCAGGCGGCCGTCGTTGTATTTGAGCAGTGGCATGTCCGGGAGCAAGGCGCCGTACTTGAGCACGCTGTGGGAGACCCGGGCCTTGGCAGTCAGGCCGAGCTTGGCGTACTGATCCTCCGAACCTCGCGGGTGGGAGCCCGAGGAAGGCAACAGGCCGCTGTTGCTGCTACCGGGGCTGGAATCAAGCTTGAACCCGAGCATGCCCAGGGCATCGACGCCAAAACCGACGGTGCCTTCGCTGTAGCCCGACTGCAGATTGAGAATAAAGCCCTGGGCCGACTCTTCGCGTTTGGACGCGCCTTGGGGGTTGGAGCTGTGACCATCACGAAAGTCGCGGTTGAAATACACCGTGCGCGCTTCCAGTTGCGCGCTGCTGTCGTCAATGAAACCGGCGGCATGGCTGGTTGCGGTAAAACCGCCGCACAGGACGACAGCGCCCAGGCCCAGGAACGGGCACGGGGTGATGAGGGAAAACGGGGGACGCATGTAAAGCTCCAGCAGACAACACACAGCGCTCACCCGGCCGACAACCGAGCGCCGCAGTGATGGGGGAAGTGACAGGTAGTGATCGGCAATGATCGCAGAGGGCCTGGTGACACGGCAGACGACTTTAGTCGGAAAAATCCGCGTAACGATCAGTTAATTCTATAGTCCAAGAGTAACTGGACCGCGTTCGCGCCAACCCTGATGACGCCCAGCGCGGCAGCGCCGACCTTGTGCAAGGTCGTGCCCACTCAAGCCCGCACTGGAGAAATTCCATGAACATGCCCCCCCTGTTGCTCGTATCTGCCCTCGCCTGCAGCGCTGTGTCCGGCTTCGCGCTGGCCGATAGCAGCCCGGTCAAACCCGTGCCCTATCACTACGGCATGCCGCTGCACGTGGAAAAGGTCATTTCAATGACCGAACCCGCGACCTGGGACTGCAAAGTCATCACCGCGCAAATGACCTTCATCGATAACGTCGGCAAACAGGAAGCCATCACCTATCAAAAGCTGTCGGACGCCTGCAGCTATCAGAACTGAAGCCTATAAGGCCCTGACCCTGAGTTGCTGATTGCCGGGCCTGTTCGCCAATTCCTGGCGCAGCCCGGCAATCAGCTCGTTGATTTCGCGGCAGCCGGTCAAGGCGCTGGCGTCTATGCCGGTGACTATCAGATCGAGCTGATCGGTCTGGTGGTCACCGAACACCTTGATGGTCATCGATAACTCTGGTGAGAGGGTGCATTGGCAGCGTTTCGGCAAAAAACTGCTTTCGATGATGTTGCGTAATTCCAGGGCAGACAAAAACATGACTAAACGCTCCTTCTTCTTGATCGTTGATCGAACCGATTTTTATTGGGCATCAAGAGAAGAACCGCATAAAACATGCCGAACCCTGCTTGAGACGAACTGCCGAAGGATCAGCGACTTGCCCTGGGAGCTGGCCTTTCGCCTCATGCAAAACGCCTTAATCGGGATAATTCCTACCGCAATTTGCCCGGTTGCGATTTGCAATGATTCGTCGCCACAGTAAAAATGCTCGCGCTGAATTCATTCATTTCCCACGCAAGGAGGCACTATGCGTTCCCCTCACCTCGGCGCCCTCGCCGTGCTGCTGGCCAGCCTGTCGACCCAGGCCCTGGCGGCCAAGCTCGAAGATGTCGCGCCTTTCCCGAAAGCCGAGAAAGGCCACACCCGGCTGGTCATTCAACTCGCGCCGAAAAACACTGAAGAGGATTACCAGGTCGAGATCATCGCCGGTAAGACCCTGCCCGTGGACTGCAACAAGCCACGCCTGGGCGGGATCCTCGAGGAAAAGAACCTGGAAGGCTGGGGCTATCCGTACTACCGGATCGACAAGGTGATCGGCCCGATGAGCACCCTGATGGCCTGCCCCGAAGGCACCACCACGCAGGGCTTCGTGCCGGTGGTGGGTGATGGCTTCATGTTGCGCTACAACAGCAAGCTGCCGATCGTCCTCTATGTGCCCAAGGATCTGGAAGTGCGCTATCGCATCTGGTCGGCCGAGGCCACGATCGGTAAAGCCGTGGCCGAGTAACCGGCTACAGGCCGACCTTGTACAGCACCCCGTCGCTCTCGTCGGTCAGCAGGTACAGGTAGCCATCCGGCCCAAGGCGCACATCGCGGATGCGCGCCTTGAGATCCCCCAGCAAACGCTCCTCATGCACGACCTTGTCGCCCTCCAGTTGCAGGCGGATCAATTCGCGGCTGGCCAGCGCCCCCATGAACACGTTGTGCTGCCAGACCTTGAAACGCTCACCATCGTAGAACGCCATGCCGCTGATACCCGGTGACTGCTCCCAGACATGCAGCGGGCCGACCGCGCCTTCGACCGTCTTGCCCTTGGCTTCCGGGATCGGTTGCCCGGAATAGTTGATACCGTGGGTGGCGTAGGGCCAACCGTAATTCTTGCCGCGCCCGATGATGTTGATTTCATCGCCCCCCTTGGGCCCATGTTCGTTCTCCCACAGCTCGCCGCTCCACGGGTTGAGCGCCGCCCCCTGCGGATTGCGTTGGCCGTAGGACCAGATTTCCTCGCGCACCCCGGCTTGACCGACAAAAGGGTTGTCCCTGGGCACCTGGCCGTCGGGGCGGATCCGCACGACCTTGCCCTGCAGCTTGTCGAGATCCTGGGCGGTTTCCCGCACGTTGTTCTCTCCCAGGGTGATGAACAGGTAACCGTCGCGATCAAACACCAGGCGCGAGCCGAAGTGGTTGCTGGTGGACAGCTTGGGTTCCTGGCGGAAAATCACCTGGAAACTCTCCAACGCCGTGCGGTCCGCCGAGAGCCTGCCACGGCCCACCGCCGTCCCGGCCTTGTCGCCGGCGCCGCCACCCTCGGCATACGACAGGTAAACCAGGCGGTCAGTCTTGAATTCCGGCGACAGCACCACATCGAGCAAACCGCCCTGGCCCTTGGCCCAGACCTTGGGCACGCCACTCAAGGGTGCCGAACGCTGGCCGTCGGCGCTGACGATACGAAGGTTGCCCGGGCGCTCGGTCACCAGCATGCCCTGTTGATCGGGCAGGAACGCCAGGGCCCAGGGGTGTTCGAGGCCACGGGTCACTTCGGTGACCACCAGGGTGCCCTGCTCGCTCGGCATCTGTTGGGGCGAAGCGGCAGACGCTGGCCATGTTGCCACCAGTGCAGTCCCACAAAGGCCGGCCAAAAGAGTTTTACGCCACATGCACACATCCTTTTTCAGTCATGAATTCGATCAGCGATTGCTGGTGTCCGGGTCCCGGGGCGGCGGCGCCGGCGAGACATAGGGCTTGACCGGCGCCGGCGTTGAACCGGGGCGCGGATAGCCATTGCCGATGCCGCCGTTATCCAAAGTGGGCGGGCGCGGTACGGGCACGGTATTGGGGCCGCGGACCGGTGGCGTCGCTGGCTGCGAGCCCTGCATGCTGTTGGGGTTGGCCCGGCGGATCGGGCTGTTGTAGGGGTTGTTGTTACCGGGCAGATTCTGCGCCAGGGTCAACTCGGGACCGGCCAGCGCTGCAACGCGTTCCGGATCGTCCAGCGCCTGGGCCGGTCCGGCCAGCACGGCCGACGTCAGCAGCGAAACAGCCAGTAAATATCTGTTCATGGTGGGGATCCTCCATTGCATCAGCTTCATGGCGTTCGATACCACGCTACGCGCAGGGTTCGACTCTGTGAAGGAAATACTCCCTGACAAAGTGTTACAAGCACTCATCCTTTAACGCTTGGCAATCCGTGGAAACTTTCCTCCAACCCTGCCGGTCACCTGATCATCAGGGTAGGAGGCAACGGTGATGGCACGCTCAATCTGGAAAGGCGCAATCAGTTTCGGACTGGTGCATATCCCCGTGTCGCTGGTGTCGGCGACGTCCTCCCAAGGCGTCGACTTCGATTGGCTGGACCAGCGCAGCATGGACCCGGTGGGCTACAAACGAGTCAATAAAGTCAACGGCAAAGAGGTGACCAAAGAGCACATCGTCAAGGGCGTGCAATACGAAAAAGGCCGCTATGTGGTGTTGAGCGAGGATGAAATTCGCTCCGCACACCCAGCCTCGACCCAGACCATCGACATCTTTGCCTTCGTCGACAGTAAACAGATCCCCCTGCAGAACATCGACACCCCGTACTTCCTGGCGCCGGACAAACGCGGCGGCAAGGTCTACGCGCTGCTGCGTGAGACCCTGGCAAAAACCAAAAAGGTCGCCCTGACCCACGTGGTCCTGCACACCCGCCAGCACCTGGCGGCACTGATGCCGCTGGAGTCGGCCCTGGTGCTGGTGATGCTGCGCTGGCCCGCCGAGGTGCGCAGCCTTGGCGAACTGGCGCTGGGACGCGACGTGACCGATGCGACGCTGACCAAGGGCGAATTGGACATGGCCAAGCGCCTGGTCGACGACATGAGCGGTGACTGGCAGCCCGACGATTACCGCGACAGCTTCCAGGACAAGATCATGGCCCTGGTGGAGAAAAAGGCCCATGCCGGCAAGATCGAGAATATCGAGCGGGTCAGCGACGACGAGCCGCGCAAGTCCGCCGACGTCATCGACCTCACCGAACTGCTCAAGCGCAGCCTCGGCGCCAAGGTCGGGAAGAAACCGGCCAAGACTTCCGGCAAACCCGCGCCGGCGAAAAAGCCCCGCAAAGCAGCCGGCGATTGATCGCCAGGGACGGAAGCCGTGAGCAAGGCCATCAGCGAGTACACGCGCAAACGCAACTTTGATATCACCTCCGAGCCTGCCGAAGCGCCGGCAGCCAAAGGCGCAAAAAAATCGCCGACGGCCCTGCGCTTCGTGATCCAGAAGCACGATGCGCGCAACCTGCACTACGACTTTCGCCTGGAACTTGCGGGCACCCTGAAAAGCTGGGCGGTGCCCAAGGGGCCGAGCCTGGACCCGAGCCAGAAACGCCTGGCGGTGCATGTCGAGGACCATCCGCTGGGCTATGCCAGTTTCGAGGGCAGCATCCCCGCCGGCCAGTACGGTGCCGGTGACGTGATCGTCTGGGATCAAGGCATCTGGCAACCCCACGATGAGCCGAAGGCCGCCTACAAGGCTGGCAAACTCAAGTTCACCCTGGTCGGTGAAAAGCTCAGCGGCGACTGGACCCTGGTCAAGACCCGCCTCAAGGGCAGCGGCGACAAGGAGCAGTGGCTGCTGATCAAGGAACAGGACGCCCAGGCCCGGCCCATCGGCGACTACGACCTGGTCAAGGAGCTGCCCGAGAGTGTCCTCAGCGATGCCAGCATCGCCGAGCGCACACCGGTAAATAAAGCCCGTAGCAAACCCGCCAAAGTGAGTACCGCGCTGCCCGAACAGTTCGCCCCGCAACTGGCGACCCTGATGGAGCAAGCGCCCGAAGGCGAGTGGAGCTACGAGATCAAGTTCGACGGCTACCGCATCCTGGCCCGAATCGACCACGGCCAAGTGCGCCTACTGACCCGCAATGGCCATGACTGGACCGAGCGCCTGCCGCGCCAGGCCAAGGCCCTTGAAGGCCTGAAGCTCGATGGCAGCTGGCTGGACGGCGAGTTGGTGGTGCTCAACGAACAGGGTCTGCCGGATTTTCAGGCGTTGCAGAACGCCTTCGACATCGGCCGAACTCTGGACATGGTCTATTTCCTGTTCGACGCGCCCTTTCTAAAGGGTGTTGACCAGCGTGAGCTGCCGGTGGAAGAGCGCCGGGCCGCGTTGAAAACCGCCCTGGGGCGTCGGCCGGGCAAGCTGCTGCGGTTTTCCGAAGCCTTCACCGCCCATCACCAGGACATCCTCGAAAGCGCTTGCACCCTGCAGCTCGAAGGAGTGATCGGCAAACGCGCCGGCAGCCCCTACGTGAGCAAGCGCAGCAGCGACTGGATCAAGCTCAAGTGCCGGCAGCGCCAGGAATTCGTGATTGTCGGCTACACCGCGCCCAAGGGTTCGCGCAGCGGTTTTGGTGCATTGCTGCTGGCGGTCAATGACGATGAAGGCCTGGTCTACGCCGGGCGGGTCGGCACCGGCTTCAACCAGAAGTCGCTGAAACAGTTGCATGAACAACTGCAAGCACTGGCGCGCGACGCCTCGCCGCTGGCCAAACCACTGACCAGCGCCCAGAAGCGCGGCGTGCAGTGGGTCAAGCCACAATTGGTGGGCGAAGTCGAATTTGCCGAGTGGACCAACGATGGACTGATCCGCCACGCCACCTTTATCGCCCTGCGCAGCGACAAGCCGGCCAAGGAAATTGTCCACGAACAGGCCAATTCCGCCACTCCCTCCGAGGTGGCCGGCGTGCGCATTACCCACCCCGAACGGCTGATCGATGCCAAGAGCGGCACACAGAAATGGCAGGTGGCACAGTTCTACGCTGACATCGGCGACTGGATCCTGCCCCACCTGCGCCATCGCCCGGTGTCCTTGCTGCGAGCGCCCGAGGGAGTCGGCGGCGAGCCGTTCTTCCAGAAACACGCCGAGCGCCTGGCCATCCCCAACATTAGCCACCTGCCCGCCGAGCTCGACCCTGGCCACGCGCGACTGATGGCGATCGACAACCTCCAGGCCCTGGTGGGCGCAGTGCAAATGGGCACCCTCGAATTGCACACCTGGGGCGCGACCCAGGATGCCATCGAAACCCCTGACCTGTTCGTGCTGGACCTCGACCCGGACCCGGCGCTGCCGTGGAAAAGCATGCTCGAAGCCACCCACCTGCTACTCTCGGTGCTCGATGAGCTGGCGTTGGATGCGTACCTCAAAACCAGTGGCGGCAAGGGCATGCACCTGATCGTGCCGCTGGCGCGCAAGGAAGGCTGGGATACGGTCAAGGCGTTCGCCAAGGCCATTGCCCAGTTCATGGCCAACCAATTGCCGGAACGGTTCAGCGCCACCATGGGCCCGAAAAACCGCATCGGCAAAATCTTCATTGATTACCTGCGTAACGCCCGTGGCGCCAGCACCGTTGCGCCCTACTCGGTGCGGGCCCGCGAAGGATTGCCGGTGTCGGTGCCGATCTCCCGCGACGAACTCCATGGCCTGCGCAATGCACAGCAATGGACGGTGGCTAACCTGCAGGAGCGCCTGCTGAGGCTCAAGGCCGACCCGTGGGACGGCCTGGTGCATCGCCAGCGGATCAGCGCAAAAATGTGGAAACGCCTGGGGGCGACGAAACCCTAGAGCCAGATGAGCACGGCGAGCAGGCCGCCGAAAATCGCCCACTTCTCCAGATAATAACGCGTGCGATTGCGCTTTTTCAGCGCCTTGCCCCGCAGGCGGATCTTGTACAGGCGGGCGAACGCGCGATTGATCCCGCCGGTCTTGTCGCCAGCATCGTTCGGCGCGCCGGCGGCGGCCATTACGTTGCGGCTGAACCAGCCATTGAACGCCGCCGCCCAGCGATACTTCAGCGGGCGCTCAACGTCGCAGAACAGGATGATGCGGTTCTGCTGCGTGGTGTTTTGCGCGTAATGGATATAGGTCTCGTCGAACATCACCGGCTCGCCGTCGCGCCAGTGATAGCGCTCGCCGTCAACCTCGATGTAGCAACCAGGGTCGTTAGGGGTGTCCAGACCCAGGTGATAGCGATAAGAGCCGGCATAAGGGTCGCGGTGGCGTACCAGTTTCGAGCCCGGCGGCAGCTCGGCAAACATCGCCGCCTTGATCGAACCAATGCCCTGCACCAATTCGGTGGTGCGCGGGCACAGCTTGGTCGCCGAAGGGTGGCTGTCGCCATACCACTTCAAATAGAAGCGCTTCCAGCCGGTCTTGAAGAACGAATTGAAACCAACGTCGTTGTAGTCATCCGAGCGCTTGATTTCCCCGGCCTTGAGCAGGTTCTGCCCCTCTTCGCGGATGATCTCCCAGTTGGCCTGCAGCGGACTCAGGTCGGGAAAGTCCTTGGGGTCGAGGAACGGCCGGTTGGGCAATTTTGAGAACAGGTAGAGGAAGCTGTTAATGGGCGCGAGAAAGGTCGAATGATCGCTCAACTGCCGTCCCAGTGTGTGCCGGACCCGGCCACGCAGGTGCACATAGGCGATGGATAGAACGTAGAGGGAGACAATTATCAGTTTCACGAACAAGGGCCACATGTCAGGACAATACGGGCTGCGCGACGCAACATCGGTCGGCATTTTAGTCACATTTGGTAACCCAGGGACAACCGACCTTAGTGGACAGCCCTTGGGTTTCGGTAATCGCCGCGCAACCACGCCCATTAATGACAATTATTGATTCGCCGTCGCCCGCCTTCGCCCCTCAAATGTCGCCCCGGTCCTTCCCTATAAAGACGCCAGCAGGTTTCCCCGCCACTGCTGGATGAGCGTCTATGCTGGATTTACCTATTTCATGCCGTGGCCAATCGCTACCGGAGGCAATCTGTGATCCCCTCTACTCTCTTGGACCGAAGCTTTTCCCGGGAAATGCTCGATGTACTGATTCGCGCAGGCATTCTCGCGGTCATGGTGCTGTTCTGCTTCGAGATTTTCCGCCCCTTTCTCAATCTGATGCTGTGGGCGGTGATTCTCGCCATCACCCTCTATCCCCTGCATGGCCGTCTCGCACGCAAGCTGGGCACGCGCAGCGGCCACACCGCGACCCTGATGATCCTGATTGCAGTGGCCATTCTGATGGTCCCGGTCTATCTGTTGGGGACTTCACTGGTGGGCTCGGTGGAAAGCGCCATGGCCATTATCAAATCGGACAGCGTGCACATCCCGCCACCGCCCGAAGCGCTGGCCAACTGGCCGCTGATCGGCAAATCGCTGAACAGCCTGTGGGCCCAGGCCGCCGACAACCTGCCGGACCTGGTGCAGAAGTACATTCCCGAAATCAAGCAATTCAGCCTCTCGGTGCTGAGCAAACTGGCCGGGGCCGGCATGGGTTTCCTGGTGTTCATCTTCGCCCTGATCATCGCCGGGATCGTCATGGCCTGGGGCGAAAGCGGCAGCCGCAGCGCCGTGGCGATCGTTTCGCGGATTAGCGGCCCGGCTCGCGGCCCCTCCATCACCGAACTGTGCACCGCAACCATTCGCGCGGTGGCCCTGGGGGTGATCGGTATTGCCTTCATCCAGATGCTGCTGGTGGGCGCTGGCTTCGTGCTGATGGGCGTTCCCGCTGCCGGCCTGCTGGCCATGGCAGTCCTGTTGCTGGGCATCATGCAGTTGCCGGTGACCCTGATTACCCTGCCGGTGATCATATTCGTGTTCTTCACGGAGGGCGCGAGTACCGCCACCGTCATCTTCGCCATTTATGTGTTTATCGCCGGCCTGGTGGACAACGTGCTCAAGCCGCTGCTGCTGGGCCGTGGGGTCAACGTGCCGATGCCGGTGGTGCTGATCGGCGCCCTCGGCGGCATGGTCTCCAACGGCATCATCGGCCTGTTCATCGGCCCGGTGATCCTTGCCGTGGCGTATCAAGTGTTCTGGCAGTGGGTCAAGGATCAACCGCCCGCCCCTGCACTGGACGAGCAACGACCGCTATGACGCGCCTGCCATGGTGACATTCAGACAGGCGCAACACTTGCTGTTGCTGGGTATTCTGGGGCTGGGCGGCTGCGTGCGCCTGGGCCCGGACTTCCAGTCGCCCGCCGAACCCTGGACCCGGCAATGGGACAGCGCCGCCCTGGAGCACGCCAGCCAGCGTGGCGACAGTCCAGACCTGCGTCAATGGTGGCGGATCTTCGACGACCCGCTGCTGGACCGCCTGATCGCCCAGGCCGACGCCTATAACTCAAGCCTGAAAGTCGCCGGCCTGCGGGTCATGGAGGCCCGTGCCCAACTGGGCATTGCGCAAAGCGGGCGCTACCCGCAACTGCAACAGGCCAGCGCCGACACCCTGTACGTCAACCGCGACCAGGCCGGCGGGCGCAATCCGCAAAGCAGCGGATTCTGGCAATACAGCGCCGGCTTCGACATCGGCTGGGAAATGGATTTCTGGGGCCGTTTCAGTCGCGCCATCGAATCCTCGGACGCCAGCTACTTCGCCGCCCAGGCCAACTACGAAGACGTGCTGGTGCTGCTGCGTTCACAGGTTGCCGACACCTACTACGCCCTGCGCACCACCGAAGCGCGCTTGCGGGTGGCGCGGGAAAACGCCGTGCAACAGCAGCGCAGTTTTGAAATCACCGAGAAACTGTTCAACAGCGGCCAGACCGCCGAACTCGACGTGCAACAGGCGAAAACCCAGTACCTGGGCACCTTGAGCAACATCCCCAGCCTTGAAGACCAGGCGGCGCGGACCCGCAACGCGCTGGCGATCCTGATCGGCCAGGCCCCCGGACCGATGCCGCTGCTGCAGGAAAACACCGGCCTGATCCCGCTGATCGACCGTGCAGTGCTGCAAGACGTGCCCGCCGAGTTGCTGCTGCGCCGCCCGGATGTGCGCGCCGCCGAACTGAATGTCGCCGCGCAGTCAGCGCTGATCGGGGTTGCCGAGGCTGACTTCTACCCGTCCCTGAGCTTGCTCGGCAGCATCGTCTGGTCGGCCAATTCGGTCGGCGGTACGTCCAACAGCCTGGACGTCGTGGGCGGTCCGAGCCTGCGCTGGAATATTTTCGACCATGGCCGAATCAGCAATAACGTGCGGGTCCAGGATGCGCGCCTGCAGCAGTTGATCGAAGCCTATCGCGACAAGGTACGCCAGGCCGCGCGCGAAGCCGACGATGCCGCCACCGGCCTGACCAAGGCCCTGGAGCGCGAACGCATTCTGCGCGACGCCGCGTTTGCCGCCCAGCGCTCGCTGGTTCTGGCCAATACCCAATACCGCGAGGGCTATTCCGATTTCCAGCGGGTGCTCGACGCGCAAAGTGCATTGCTCGCCCAGCAGGATAATTACCTGCTCAGCCGCAGCAGCGCGGTGAGCAACCTGATCGCCCTGTACCGCGCCCTCGGCGGCGGCTGGTACAGCGCCCAGGCGCGGGTCGATCCGGCGACCAAACAATTGATGGAACAACGCAGCGACTGGGGCGACCTGCTGCAGGAACCTGACGCCGGCCTGCCCGCCCCGCCCCCAGAATCCAAGGTAGATAAGCATGAGTGAAGTCCCGTCAGCCGCCGCACCGGTGAACAAGAGCATCAAGTGGGTGCTGTTGGTGATTGTCCTGAGTCTGGCTTGGTACCTGCTGGCCGACCGTTTCACCCCCTACACCCAACAGGCGCGGGTCGGCGCCTTTGTGATTCCGGTCGCCTCGGAAGTGGCCGGCCGGGTGATCAAGGTCAACGTGCGCAACAACCAGGACGTCAAGGCCGGCGATGTGTTGTTCGAAGTCGATCCGCAGCCCTACCAGATCGCCGTCGACCGCGCCCGTGCCGACCTCGAATCAACCCGCCGGCAAATCGGTGCAAGCACCGCCGGGATCGCCTCGGCCCAGGCTAACCTGCGCGCGGCCCAGGCCAATGAACTGAAGACACGCCAGGACAATCAGCGCCTGGAAGGTCTGTACCGCGAGGACCGCGGGACCATCTCCGTGCGCCTGCTGGAGGTTTCGCGGGCCAATTACCAACAAGCCCTGAGCAAGGTGGCGGCGGCACAAGCCGAAGTGCAGCGCGCCCGTGAGCAGGAAGGCGGTAGCGAGGAAGACAACGCGCTGTTGCGCAGCGCTGCCAGTGCCTTGTCGAAAGCCGAACTGGACCTGGCCAATACCCGGGTCCACGCGCGTTCGGCGGGGCTGATCACTGATTTGCGCACCGACACCGGGCAATTTGCCGGCGCGGGCTCGCCGGTGATGACCCTGATTGCGATCCACGATGTCTGGATCAGCGCCGACATGACCGAAAACAACCTCGGCCTGGTCAAGCCCGACACGCCGATTTCGATTGTTCTCGATGCCCTGCCCGGCCAGGTCTTCGGCGGCCGCGTGCGCAGTGTCGGCTATGGCGTCAGCGTCGGCCAGCCGACTTCTCCCGGCACCCTGCCAACGGTGCAGAACAGCCGCGACTGGCTGCGTCCGGCGCAACGCTTTCCGGTCATCATCGAGTTCGATCAGGCGGCCCTGGCCGAACTGCGCGACAACGGCGGCATCCGTGCCGGCGGCCAGGCCGAGGTGATGGCCTTCCCCTCTGAAGGCAACCTGCTTAATCCCCTCGGGCGGGTGTTTCTGCGCCTGATGAGTTGGCTGTCCTATGCCTACTGAGCGCTCGCCGCAGGCCCAGCGCGCCCTGCGCCTGGCCAGCGGCACCGCGCTGTGCCTGGCGACCAGCTTTGGCCTCGGCCTGCCGATTCCATTCCTCGCGCCAGTGTTGGCGGTGTTGCTGCTGACCGCGCTGAACCAACCGCTGAAACTCAAGGCCGGCATCGGCCTGGCGCTGATCGCCATGCTCACCACCGGCATCGGCCTGCTGCTGATTCCGCTGCTGCGCTACTACGCGTTCAGCGCCGTGTTGTTGGTGGGCGTTGGGCTGTTCGTGGTGTTTCGCATGGGCCTGCGCGGCGCCAACAACCTGATTGTGACCTTCCTGATCATCGGCCTGACCATGATCTCCGCTGCCGGCGTCGCCGACTTCGGCCTGGCGGTGATGGTGATCAATGCACTGGTACGCGGCCTGTTTCTCGCGGTGCTGATGGTCGGCGTCAGTCACTGGCTGTTTCCCGAACCCGGCAATGCCCCGACCCCGGCGGCTGCGGCACTGCTGTCGGCCAGCGAAGTCACGCGGATCGCCCTGCGCGCCACGCTGATCGTGCTGCCGGCTTTCCTCCTGGCGCTGCTCGACCCGGCCAGCTACCTGCCGATCATCCTCAAGGCGGTCAGCCTCGGCCAGCAAAGCTCCACCACCGGCACCCGGCATGCCGGGCGTGAACTGCTCGGCTCGACCCTGCTCGGCGGTCTTCTTGCCGTGCTGTTCTGGGGCGCGCTGAGTCTGTTTGTGCATCTGTGGATGTTTTTTTTATGGATGCTGCTGTTTGGTTTGTGGGTCGGGCGCAAGCTCTATCGTCTGACCCCGACCCGGCTCAGCCCGGGGTTCTGGCTCAACACGCTGGTGACCATGATCATCCTGCTCGGCCAGTCGGTGCAGGACAGCGCCGCCGGCAAGGACGTGCAGACCGCCTTCGCGGTGCGCATGGGGCTGTTTATCCTGGTGACGCTGTATGCCTGCCTGATGGTGCAAGTGCTGGATCAGCGCAGTAGTCGGCGGGCGATGGCCTGACGGGCTTGGTCAGCCGAGCAGTTCGGTGATCCAGCGCACCTGCCGCTGCAGATCCTCGAGCTTGACCTCGGGCACCGCCTGCCGCGCCCGGGCGAACTGGTCGAGGGTCTTGTGCCGCTCGCGCAGCAGGCGTTGCCACTTGGCCAGGAAGGCCGGGCTGCGGGCCTGCAGTTGCAGGGGGCCGAAGTACAGTTGCTCGGGGCTGTACTGCACCGGGCCGCTGCGCTCGGCGACGATGATCTCGTAATAGAAGCGGTTTTCCCGCAGCACTTCCTCGAAGACAATGCGGTAGCCGTTTTCCATCAGCCATTGGCGCAGAGGTTGTTCACCGCCGTTGGGTTGCAGGATCAGCCGCTCCGTACCGCTCAGGCGATCCTTGCCAGCGTCGAGGATGTCACGGATGGTCTCGCCACCCATGCCGCACAAGCTGATGGCGTCGATCCGGTCCTGTGCCTCGATGGCCGCCAGGCCGCTGGCCAGGCGCACGCTGATCGCGTGCTGCAGATCGTTTTCACGCACGCAGCGCTCTGCAGCGCGAAACGGAGTCAACGCCACCTCCCCCGCTACCGCTGCAGTAATCCGGCCACGGCGCAGCAGGGCCACCGGCAGATAACCGTGATCCGAGCCGATATCGGCCAACCGCGCGCCCACCGGCACCTGCGCCGCGACGCGTTCCAGGCGTTGGGACAATGTCTGTTCGTTCAATGGCAACGCCTATTCAGCAACAACCTCCGGCACCCACCGCCGGATCGGGGGCGCGATTGTGTCGGGCTGCGGCGATATCTGCAATCACCGCAGATTAATCCCGTGTAGGCGCTGGCTTGTCGGAACGCCGCCCGAAGCCGGCTCGCTCCTGAAGTGGATCTGCGAGGCATGCAGATTTTGCGATCGACCACCTCACCTCAATCAGCAAACCTCAGCCGCGCCACCCGACCAGCACGCCCCCGCCCCCGCGTCGCCAGGCAGTAATAAAGCGGACAAGTCACCAACAACCCCACCAGCCAGGACAGATCCGCGCCCTCCACCAGATTGGCGTAAGGCCCGACGTACAGCGAGGTATTGGCAAACGGCAGCTGCACCATGATCCCGATGAAGTACGCGACAATCGCATGCAGATTGAAGCGTCCGTAAATCCCGCCATCGGCGCGGAAGATCGAGGCGATGTCGTAATGGCCGCGCTTGATCACATAGAAGTCGATCAGGTTGATCGACGCCCAGGGCACCAGCACCAGCAACAGCGCCAGAATCAGGCCGATGAACTGCGCGATGAAGTCCGCCGAGGCGCCCAGCGCCACCAGGCAGCAGCCCGCCAGCACCAGGCTCGACAACACTACCCGCACCTTGATGCTCGGGGTCCATTGACTGGCGAAGGTCTGGATCGAGGTGATGATCGAGAGCACCGCGCCGTATAGATTCAAAGCGTTGTGGCTGATGATGTTGAGCAGGAACAGAACCATCAGGATCGGTCCCAGCCAGCCGGTGGACTGCTTGACCGCCGTCATCGCCTCGGTGCCTTGCGGGGTCGCCAGCACCGCCACCGCGCCGAAGCTGAAGGACAGAATGGTGCCCAGAGTCGCGCCCAGGTAGGTGGCGAAAAACGGCCGGGTGATGCCGATGTCGGCCGGCAGGTACCGCGAATAATCCGAGACATAGGGCGAGAAGCTGATCTGCCAGATGATCCCCAGCGACACCGTGGCCAACCAACCCGACAGGTTGAAACCACCACGGGTAAAGAAGTCGGCCGGCAGTTCATGGGCAAAGATGTAGAGGAAGCCGACCAGCAGCGCGCTGCCCATGACCCAGGTGCCAATCCGATTCAGGGTATGGATGAACCGATAACCGATCACTCCGATGGCCGTGGCGCTGAGGGCGCCGATCAGAATGCTTGCCGGCACCGGCACCGAAGGCGCGATGCCGACGATCGACTTGCCCGCCAGGACGATGTTGGAGATGAAGAAGCCGACGTAGATCAGTGCCGCGAAGAACACGATCAACAGCGCGCCGTAGCGACCGAACTGGGCGCGACTCTGCACCATCTGCGCAATCCCCATGCGCGGCCCCTGGGCGGAAGCCAGGGCAATCACCAGGCCGCCGACCATATGCCCGAGGACAATCGCCAGCAGGCCCCACCACAGGTCCAGATGGAACACCTGGATCACCATCGCGCCGGTGACGATCGGCAGTGGCGCGATGTTGGTGCTGAACCATAGGGTAAAGAGATCGCGGGCCTTCCCATGGCGCTCTGCGAGAGGAACGTAGTCGACCGTGCGGTTCTCGATCAACGGATCTTGCCGGGACATCTGGGACATATGCATGAACTCGAGTTTGTCTGTTCTTATCGTTGTACGAAGCCAAACCGGGGGGACTCTGTGGCCGCCCCTCAGATGCGAGCCATATTATGGTATTCCAAACTTTTCACAAGACTGCTCCGGTGTTAAAAAGCCCATCTGATCTGCAATCCAGGGCGCTGCAGATCCTTGTCGAGTCGCTGAAAGCCCCGTAAACATTGAGCCGAACAAAAATAGGCTACGTTTATCGGATCAGCCAAAAAGACCTTGCATAAGATGTATTACGGTATACCATCAGACCTACAAGCACATAAAAATCACGCTTTTCCCTTGAGGACCGTCCAATGATCGATGCCGCCATCTACAAACAAGTCATGGGCTCGTTCCCGTCCGGCGTGACCGTCATTACTACCCTGGATGACGACGGCCAGATCGTCGGCCTGACCGCCAGCGCCTTCAGCTCGTTGTCGATGGACCCGGCCCTGGTGCTGTTCTGCCCCAACTACAGCTCCGATTCCTATCCCGTGTTGATCAAGAAAAAGCGCTTCGCCATCCACGTCCTTTCCGGCGGCCAGCAAAACGAAGCCTATGCCTTCGCACGCAAGGGCAAGGACAAGGCCCAGGGCATCGAGTGGACGCTGAGCGAACTGGGCAACCCGATCCTGGCCAACGCAACGGCGGTCATCGAATGTGAATTGTGGCGCGAATACGAAGGCGGCGATCACGCGATCATGGTCGGCGCCGTAAAGAACCTCATTGTCCCGCAACAGACCGCCGCCCCACTGGTGTATTGCCACGGCAAGATGGGGGCGCTGCCGGTTCCGGCGTGATCTCCGGTATTGCGCTCCCACAGGTTGCTCACTGACCAGAGAGAAATATTTGAACCTATTTCGTATTATGGTATACCAATAACCAACAGCCTCGCAGTCGATGGGGCGACCACAAGAGATCCGAGGTAAGCGTCATGAAATTTTCCCTGTTCGTACACATGGAACGTTGGGACGAAAGCGTCAGCCACCGCCAGCTGTTCGAAGACCTGACCGAGCTGACGCTGATGGCCGAAGCCGGTGGTTTCAACACGGTGTGGATCGGCGAACACCACGCCATGGAATACACCATTTCGCCCAGCCCGATGCCACTGCTGGCTTATCTCGCGGCCAAAACCACCACTATCCACCTCGGCGCCGGCACCATCATCGCGCCGTTCTGGCACCCGTTGCGGGTCGCCGGTGAGTGCGCCTTGCTCGACGTGATCAGCAACGGTCGGATGGAAGTCGGTCTGGCCCGTGGCGCTTACCAGGTCGAGTTCGACCGCATGGCCGGCGGCATGCCTGCCTCCAGCGGTGGCCAGGCCCTGCGAGAAATGGTCCCGGTGATCCGCGCCCTGTGGCAAGGCGATTACGCCCATGACGGCGACATCTGGAAATTCCCCACCTCCACCAGCGTGCCCAAGCCGATCCAGCAGCCGAACCCGCCGATGTGGATCGCCGCCCGTGACCCGGATTCGCACAACTTCGCCGTGGCCAACGGTTGCAATGTCATGGTCACGCCGCTGATGAAGGGCGACGAAGAAGTCCTCGACCTGAAGAACAAATTCCAGGCCGCCCTCGACAACAACCCGGACGTGCCGCGCCCACAACTGATGGTGCTGCGTCACACCCACGTGCACACCGCCGAAGACCGCGAAGGCTGGAAAGTCGGGGCGCGGGCAATCGCGAAGTTCTACCGCACCTTCGATGCCTGGTTCGGCAATAAGGTGACCCCGGTCAACGGCTTCCTCGACCCAAGCCCGGAAGAGAAATTCGCCGGCCGCCCGGAGTTCGAACTGGACAGCCTGCACAAGACGGCAATGATCGGCACCCCGGAAGAAATCATTCCGCGCATCCAGTACTACCAGGAACTGGGTGTCGACGAGTTCAGCTTCTGGTGCGACAACAGCCTGCCCCACGCGGAAAAGAAAAAGTCCCTGGAGCTGTTCATCAAGCACGTGGTCCCAGCGTTCCGCTAAGCCCCTCGCCCCGCTGCTCCCCGGCCTCTGCGCCGGGGATTCACCGCCGTTTCCAGCAGGCGTCCACGGGCGCTAGTCCGGCAACAATGCGCACACCGCCTGCAGTACCGCAGCTTACTCGTCCCTAACGCTGATAGGCCTTGCCAAAGCGCCTTTCCAGCCGGGCCTGGATCAGTTCCAGGGAGATCGACAGCACCCAGTAGATCACCGCGGCGGTGGTCAGCATTTCCAGGTAGCGGTAGCTGGAACGGCCATAGGATTGGGCAAGGAACATCACTTCCCAGACGCCCATCACCGAGATCAGGGAGGAGTCCTTGAGCATCGAGATGGCCTGGTTGGCAGTCGGCGGAATGATCACCCGCATCGCTTGCGGCAGGATGATGTGGAAGAGAATCTGTCGCGGGCGCATGCCCAGCGCCAGCGCCGCTTCGCTCTGGCCGCGGGCGACGCCGAGCAGGCCAGCGCGGAAGATTTCGCTGAGGTAGGCGCCGTAGTTCAGCGACAGGGCGATGATCCCGGCGCTGATCGCCCCCGGCACCAGGCCCAACTGCGGCAGGCCGAGGTAGATCAGCAGGATCTGAATCAGCAGCGGCGTGCCACGAAAGAACGAGGTGTAGAAGCTGGCGATCCCCACCAGCACCGCGCTACTGGACAGTCGGGCCAATGCCGCGGCAAACCCCAGCAGCACCGACACCAGCATCGAACACAGGCACAGGAACAACGTCAGCGCCGCGCCCTGCAGGAAGCCGTTGGGTCCGAGTTTGAAACCGGCCAGGTAGGGGAATTTCTCGACGATGATCGAGAACTTCAAATCGAAGCTGAGGAAGAACGCGACGAACATCACGAACAGCCCCAGCCAGGTCAGGTACAGGCGCACGCGAAAGCCGGGCAGGCGCGAACCCGTCGATGCGACGACGGGTTTCAGAGGGGGTTGGGGAGCACTCATTTGCTGATGTCGGCGCCGATCCATTTCTGCGACAGCTTGGCCAGGGTGCCGTCAGCCTTCAGCTCGGCGAATACCTGGCGGACTTTCGCGTCCCACTCTGGATCGCCCTTTTCGATGGCCACCGAGTTCGGCTCTTCATAGAGCGCGGGACCGGCCAGCTTGAAGCGCTGGTCCTGGTTGAGGCGTGGTTGCGCGGTCACCAGGTTGGTGAGGATCGCGTCCAGGCGTACACCGGCGCCGAGGCCGAGGTCCTGGAAGGCGACGTTGTCGGTGTCATAGGGGGCGATCTGTACCGCGTCGAAGGGGTAGTCGATCTTCTGCTCTTCGGCGCCTTCGATCACCAGGTTCTTATTCAGGTAGCTCTCATAGCTGGAAGCGCTGGTGAGGCCGACCTTGAGGTTATTCAAGTCCTTGGCCGAATGGATGCGCTCATCCTTGGCGTTGACCACGATCACCGCCGGCGATGCGTAGTACTCCACCGGGAAATCGAACACTTCGGCCCGCGCCTTGCTCGGGGTCATCGAGCAGATGCAAATATCGTAGCGACCGCTCCAGCGACCGGCGGCGATCACGTCCCACGAAGGAGTCTCCAGACGCAGCTTGACGCCCAGCTTCTCGGCGACCGCCTTGGCCACGTCGACGTCAAAACCGTCGAGCTGGTTTTGCTCATTGAGGAAGGAGAACGGCGGATAGCTCTCCATCAGCACGTTGACCACTTCCTTACGAGATTCGACGCGATCAAGGGTGGCACCGGCGAAGGCTTGAGACGCTGCAGCGAGTACGACAAGACCCGCGCCCAACAAGGAAGGTAAACGCATGCAAATACCTGAAAATTATTTGAAATTTAATTCAAGGTATTTAATAGTTATAAGCAGTAAGAACAAAGTGAATTTTGTTCATAAGAACCTTCGAAAAAGATATATGGGAGCGTGACCGATGGTGATTCTCGATGGCGGCATGGGCCGCGAATTGCAGCGCAGCGGCGCCCCCTTTCGCCAGCCCGAGTGGTCGGCGCTGGCCCTCAGCGAAGCGCCGGACAAAGTGATTGGCGTGCATGCCGCGTTTATCGCCGCCGGGGCCCAGGTGATCACCAGCAACAGCTACGCGGTGGTGCCCTTCCATATTGGTGAAGAGCGTTTTGCCCGCGAAGGCCTGGCGCTCGCGGCCACCGCCGGGCAACTGGCGCGCACGGCGGCGGACGCTGCCCCTCAACCGGTCAAGGTCGCCGGTTCGCTGCCGCCGTTGTTCGGTTCCTACCGTCCGGATCTGTTCCAGCCGGAGCGGGTCGCGGAACTCCTCACACCGCTGCTGCAAGGCCTGGCACCCCATGTCGACCTGTGGCTGGCGGAAACCCAAAGCTCGATCGCCGAGGTACAGGCCATCCATGCCCTGCTGCCGGCGGATGGCAAGCCGTTTTGGGTGTCCTTCACCCTGCGTGACGAAGAGGTCGACGAAACCCCGCGCCTGCGCTCCGGCGAGCCGGTGGCCGAGGCCATCGAAGCGGTCGCCAAACTGGGTGTGGCGGCGGTGCTGTTCAACTGCAGCCAGCCGGAAGTGATCGGCGACGCGGTGGACGTCGCGCAGTCGGTCATCCGCCGCCTGGGCCAGGACATCGCCATCGGCGCCTACGCCAACGCCTTCCCGCCGCAACCCAAGGAAGCCAAGGCCAACGACGGTCTCGACGAACTGCGCGCCGACCTCGACCCTGCCGGTTACCTGATATGGGCCCGCGACTGGCAGCAACGCGGCCTGAGCATGATCGGCGGCTGCTGCGGCATCGGCCCGGAGCATATTGCCGAGTTGAAGCGGAATCTGGGTTAGTACACCGGCACATTCAACCTCTTTGTTGACTGACACACCGCTTTCGCCAGCAGGCTCGCTCCCACAGAATTTGTGGTCGATCACAATACTTGTGGTCGCTGCAAAACCTTGTGGGAGCGAGCCTGCTCGCGATATCGAGGTGTCAGTTCTACCCCCGCCCCTTCCTGATCTCCGCCAGCAACAACACCCCCGCCCCGACCATGATCGCGATATCGGCAATGTTGAACACCCCGGTGTGCAGCGGCCCGAGGTTCAGCACCAGGTAATCCACCACATGCCCCTGGCGAAACACTCGGTCGATCAGGTTCGACACGCCGCCCAAGGCAATCAAATACATCGCTGCCGCCTTGACCGGAGTGGTCACCCAGCGCGCAAGCGACCACCCTGCGGCCCAGACGACCACGGCGCCCACACCAACAATGAAAATCAGCTGCTTGACCTGCGGATCCAGCCCCGCACCCAGGCTGAGAAAGGCCCCCGGATTCAGGCTCAAGGCAACGTCCAGCCAGGCAAACTCACTGCCAAAGCGGAAACTCTCGGCGGACAATTTGACCAGCGCCTGCACCTTGACCCACTGATCGAACACGATAAACAGCACACCGATCAACACGGCAAATAGCCGACTTTTCAACACAACTGACATGAACAATCCTTTCATTCATCGATGGCGGGAACAGCGCGTCGCGCACGATATCGCGGCCCGCTGACAGGGTCCAGCGGCAAGTCCGTGGCGCGTGAGCCGAGACCCGCGCTATCTGCCGTCGCGATGGCGCCATCTCTATTCTGCACGACTAACACCCCCGCCATGCAGCTAGGATATGGACAACTCCCCCACCCCGGGTCCGGCAATTGACCGCCCTGAGGAACAATAAGACTGGAGACCGCACGATGCTGCCCACCGCCCCCGCCACACCTGCTTTCCCGCCCCTGCCCGAGGCCCTGCTCGCGGAGCTGAGCCAATTGCTCGGTTCACGCCTGAGCACGTCCGCCAGTGTCCGCGAACACCATGGCCGCGACATTTCCGCCCTCGACCCGATGCCGCCGCAAGCCGTGGCCTTCGTCAATCACCTGGACGAAATCGTCGCCGTGCAGCAGGCCTGCCATCGCTACCGAGTGCCGATTATTCCCTACGGCAGTGGCAGTTCCCTGGAAGGCTGGGTGCACGCGGTGCATGGCGGGGTGTGCATCGACCTGTCGGCGATGAACCAGATTCTCGACGTGCGCATCGACGACATGGACGTCACCGTGCAACCCGGCGTGACCCGCAAACAACTGAACGCCGCCCTGCACGGCACCGGCCTGTTCTTCCCCATCGACCCCGGCGCCGATGCGTCGCTGGGTGGCATGGCCGCCACCCGTGCCTCGGGTACCAACGCCGTGCGCTACGGCACCATGCGCGAAAACGTGCTGGCAATGACTGCTGTGCTGGCCGACGGTCGCGTCCTGCACACCGGTGGGCGGGCACGCAAATCTTCGGCCGGCTATGACCTCGGGCACCTGCTGATCGGCTCCGGCGGCACCCTGGCCACGGTGGCAGAACTGACGGTCAAGCTGCACCCGATCCCGGAAGCGATCTGCGCGGCGGTGTGCAATTTCCCCAGCGTCGACCAGGCGGTGCGCACGGTGATCCAGGCCATTCAACTGGGGGTGCCGATTGCCCGCATCGAACTGATCGACACCCTCACCGTCCGCGCGCTCAACGCCTACAGCAAGACCAGCCTGCACGAAGCGCCGTCGCTGTTTTTCGAGCTGCATGGCTCCGAAGCGGGGGTCAAGGAACAGGTGGACATGGTGCGCATGCTGGCCGACGAACACGGCGGCCAGGACTTCGACTGGGCAGTCCATCCCGAAGACCGCAGCCGCCTGTGGCAGGCGCGCCACGACGGTTATTTCGCCGCCACTGCCCTGCGTCCCGGCTGCCGCACCCTGACCACCGACGCCGTGGTGCCGATCTCGCGCCTGGCCGAATGCATCGAGGCCACCGCCGCCGATCTCCAGGAAAACGGCCTGTTGGCGCCGATCTTCGGGCATGTCGGCGATGGCAATTTCCATGCGGTGATCCTCGTCGACCCCAACGATCCAGACGAAGTACAGCGCGCCGAAGACGTCGCCCATCGCCTGGCCGAACGGGCGATTGCGATGCAGGGTTCGTGCACCGGCGAGCACGGCATCGGCCTGACCAAGCAAGGCTTCATGGAGCAGGAGCACGGGCCGCACGCGGTGGCTATCATGGCCGCGATCAAGGCCGCCCTCGACCCCCGGCAACTGATGAACCCGGGCAAGATCTTCGCCCGTGGCACGCCGGCCGAGTGACCGCAACCGCCCCGCTGCAGCAGGAACGCTCATGGAAATCAGGCAACTCAAATACTTCGTCGCGGTGGTCGATGCCGGCAGTCTGTCCCGGGCTTCGCGGGACATTCATGTGGTGCAGTCGGCCCTTAGCAAGCAGATGTCAGCGCTGGAGGCCGAGCTCGGTGCGCAGCTGTTTCATCGCAGCAACAGCGGGATCGTGGTCAACGAAGCCGGCAAAGTGTTCTACGAATACGCCCAGGGCATGCTCAAGCAACTGGACGCGGCCAAGGCGGCGGTCAACCCCGATGCGGCGGCCCTCAGCGGCTCGATCGTGGTCGCATTGCCGCAAAGCGTGGCGACCATCCTCGCTCTGCCCTTGCTGCAGGCCGTGGCCCGCACTTACCCGCAGGTGCAGTTGCATCTAAATGAAGAGCTCACCGGCAACCTGGTGGATCAACTGGTGCGTGGTCGGGTCGACATCGCCCTGTTCACCCGCATCGGCCTGCCGTCAGAAGTCAGCTTCAGCCCACTGATTGAGGAGGACTTCTACCTGATCCACCGTGCCGATGCCCCCGACATGCCGGCCGCCGGCGACGTGACCCTGGCCGAGGCGGTGGCGCAACCCCTGGTGTTTCCCAGCCGCGCCCACAGCCACAGTACCCGCGCCTTTGTCGACCAGGCCCTGGCCGAGCAACAGTTGCCGCCTTCGCGGGTGGCCATGGAAGTCAACTCGGTGCACATCCTCAAGAGTGCGGTGGAAGCTGGCATCGGCCCGAGCATCATGCCGCTCAACCTGGCCCTACGCGAGGTCGCCGAAGGTCGCCTGGTGGCCCACCCGATCACCCCGCGGGTGATGTTCCGCACCCTCGGCATCTGCGTCTGCGAGGCGCTGCCCAGCAGCAAATTACGCGAGTTGATCAGCGCGCTGATCGGCCAGGTGGTGCGCGACATGTGCCGCTCCGGCGAATGGCCAGCGACCCGCCTGATCGATCCGTCCTGACCCCGTTCCAGCCATTGCTTCGACAACAACAATAATGAGGCTTGCCATGCAACAGACTGCCACGCCCCCGGGCACCCTGCCCGACGCCGCGCTCGAATCAGCCTACCGCAAGACCGCCTGGCGGATCATTCCGCTGCTGGTGCTGTGTTACCTGGTGGCTTACCTGGACCGGGTCAACGTCGGCTTCGCCAAACTGCAAATGCTCGACGACCTGAAGTTCAGCGAAGCGGTGTACGGCCTCGGCGCCGGAATCTTCTTCATCGGCTACCTGCTGTTCGAGATCCCCAGCAACATCGCCCTGCACCGCTTCGGCGCCCGACGCTGGATCGCCCGGATCATGGTGACCTGGGGCCTGCTGTCGGCGGCGATGATGTTCATCGAAACGCCTATGACCTTCTACGTGCTGCGGCTGCTGATCGGCATCGCCGAGGCCGGTTTCTTTCCCGGGATCATCTTCTACCTCACCACCTGGTTTCCCAGCCAGCGCCGGGGTGTGATGACTGCCCTGTTCATCATGGCCCTGCCGATTTCCAGCCTGTTCGGCTCGTTGATTTCCGGGCTGATCCTGCAGCACCTCGATGGCGTCCAGGGCTATGCCGGCTGGCAGTGGCTGTTCGTCATCGAAGGCCTGCCCGCCGTCGGACTGGCGGCGGCGGTGTTCTTCCTGTTGCGTGACCGCATCGCCGACGCCCACTGGCTGACGCCCGAGGAACGTCAGGGCATGCAGGCCGCTATCGACCGCGAGGCCGCCACCAAGCAAAGCCACCACCTGCGCGACGGCCTGCTCAACCCGCAAATCTGGCTGCTGGGCGCGGTGTATTTCTGCCTGGTGCTGGGGCAATACGTGATCAGCTTCTGGCTGCCGACCATCATCCGCAACAGCGGCGTGCAACAACCCTGGGCCATCGGCGTGCTCAGCGCCCTGCCCTATGCCGCCGCTGCAGTGAGCATGGTGCTGGTGAGTCGCAGCTCTGATCGCCGTGGCGAATACCGTTGGCACCTGGCAATCTGCGCGACCATCGGCGCCCTGGGCGTGGCCTTTGGCACGCTGTTTGGCGACAACCTGGTGCTGGGCATGCTCGGTTTGATCGTCGGTACGGCGGCGATGATCAGCAGCCTGCCAGTATTCTGGGGCTTGCCGGCGGCAGTGGTCAGTGGCGCCGCAGCGGCCGCCGGGGTGGCGTTGATCAACACCCTGGGCAACGTCGCCGGGTTCTTCAGCACCATCGTCGTCGGCTGGTTGACCCAGATGACCGGTAACACCCAGGCGGCGATGTACGTGATGGCGGCGATCTTGCTGGTGGGTGGCGGGCTGGGGTTGACGGTCAATCATGTGCGCAAGGCCGTGCTGGTGCCGGCGGCCTGATCATGAACGCCCCGGACCTGTAGCCGTTGGCTTGCCAGCGAAGAACCAGATGCCGCCCGCCGCCTACGCGCGCAAAGGCCCGCCCACCACTGATCAGCTGCGGATGGTCAACAACGACCACATCAGCGAGCTGTTCCTGGCGGCCACCGAAGCCGTCGAGGAAGCCATCATCAACGCGTTGCTGGCAGCGGATACGGTCGAAGGCAACGGCCACAGCGTACCGGGGCTGGATGCCGCGACCTTGCTACAAGCACCGCGCAGTGCCGGCTGTCCGGGGGTATAGACCAAAGTCGCGGGTGGCGTGACATCCACCCACCAGCGACTAACCTTTTCAGGCGCCCGCTTCCGGTCGCCTGCCCCACGGCGACCACGTACCCACTTTGCCCATGCTCCTGAGGAATCGGTTCGCGTCAGCGCCCGTCGGCTGCAACAGCCGGCGGCCAACCCACACCCGACCACAAGGAATCACCGCCATGACCTTCATCACCACCCAGGACGGCACGCAGATTTTCTACAAGGATTGGGGCCAGAAAGACGCCACACCCATCGTGTTCCACCACGGCTGGCCGCTGAGCGCCGACGACTGGGACGCGCAGATGATGTTCTTCCTGCTCAGGGGCTACCGGGTAATTGCCCACGACCGGCGCGGTCACGGGCGCTCGACCCAGACCTGGCAAGGCAACGAGATGGACACCTACGCCGCTGACGTCATCGCCCTGACCGACGCCCTCGACCTCAAGGGCGCGATCCACGTCGGCCACTCCACCGGCGGTGGCGAGGTCGCGCGCTACACCGCCCGGGCCAAGCCGGGACGGGTGGCCAAGGCGGTGCTGATCAGCGCGGTACCGCCGATCATGGTGCAGTCGGCAAGCAACCCCGGCGGCCTGCCGCTTGAGGTGTTCGACGGCTTCCGCGCAGCGCTGGTAGCGGGTCGTGCGCAGTTCTACCTGGATGTGCCGACCGGGCCGTTCTACGGTTTCAATCGCCCCGGGGCCGAGGTCTCGCAAGGTGCGATCAACAATTGGTGGCGCCAGGGCATGATGGGCGGCGCCAAGGCCCACTACGACTGCATCAAGGCGTTCTCCGAGACCGACTTCACCGAGGACCTCAAGGCCATCGAGGTGCCGACCCTGGTGATGCATGGCGAGGACGACCAGATCGTGCCGTTCGCCGACTCCGCGCCACTGTCCGTCAAACTGCTCAAGCACCCCACCTTCAAGCCCTACCCGGGCCTGCCCCACGGCATGCCGACCACCCATGCCGAGTTGATCAACGCCGACCTGCTGGCGTTCATTCAAGGCTGAGCAATCCGCTCGTGGCGGCGTCCCGTACGCCGTCGCGAGTGCTGCTGGAACGAAACATGTGATATTTATTCTCAAATGCGCATAAAGCGCTTTAAGCATTTACTTACATTTGCGTATGATAGTTATTCTCAAATAACACCATCCTATAATGTGAGTCCGAATGTCCCTTCCAATGCTCTCGCGTTCACACTCCGCCGAATTGCCGCGCTCGCCCCTCACCATGCGCCCGCTGGCGCTCGCCATCCACATGCTGGCAGCCGGCATCGTTTGCACTGCGCCTTTCGCGCAGGCGGCGGAACAGACAGAGACTGGAAGCTCTGTGACCCTGGCCCCTATCGCTGTCACGGAGACAGCCGCAAGTGAACGCAATGCGGTCACCGAGGACAGCCACTCCTACACCACCGAAGCCGCCCGCACCGCCACGCCGTTGAGCATGTCCCTGCGCGAAACCCCGCAGTCGGTCAGCGTCGTCACCCAGCAACGCATCCAGGACCAGGACCTGAAGACCATCCTCGATGTGGTCAACAACGCCACCGGGGTCTCGGTCAACCGCTACGAGACCAGCCGCGCGCAGTTCAACGCCCGGGGTTTCGAACTCAACTCGCTGATGATCGACGGCGTGCCGACCATCTACGAACAACCCTGGAGCGGCGGCGAAATCTTCAGCAGCCTGGCGATGTACGACCGCGTTGAAGTGGTGCGCGGCGCCAACGGCCTGATGACCGGTGCCGGCGACCCTTCGGCGTCGCTGAACATGGTGCGCAAGCGCGCCAGCAGCGCTGAGCTCGAGGGTTCGCTGGAACTCAGTGGCGGCACCTGGGACACCTATGGTGTGGAAGGCGATGTGTCTTCGGCCTTGAACCCGGAAGGCACGATTCGCGGCCGTGTGGTGGCCGAGAGCAACGAAGGCGACACCTGGATCGACATGAACTCGACCAAGCGCCAGACCCTGTACGGCACCATGGACATCGACCTGACGCCCGACACTACCCTGTGGTTCGGCCTGAGTCACCAGGAAAGCAACGCCGATTCGCCGATGTGGGGCGGCCTGCCGGTCTGGTACGCCGACGGCGGCCGCACCAACTGGAGCCGTTCCAAGACCACCTCGGCGAAATGGAGCAAGTGGGACACCACCTACGACACCTACTTCGTCAACCTCGACCACACCTTCGCCAACGATTGGCAGGTCAACCTCAGCTACAACCGTGGTGAGCGCAGCAGTGATTCCGCGTTGTTGTACCTGTCGGGCAATCCGGGCCGCAACGGCAGTTCGGGCATGGACTCGTTCCCGGCGCGCTACATGACCGAGACCACCCAGGACGACTACGCCATCCGCTTCAACGGCCCGTTCTCTTTCCTCGGTCGCGAGCACGAACTGGCCTTCGGTTACGTCGACAGCAAGCAGAAGTTCGACGCCGACACCCACGTCGCGCAATCCGGCTTCGGTGGCGTGGCCAATTTCGACGCCTACAACGGCGACTTCGCGGAACCGACCTGGGCCCCACGCAGCGAGTACGGCTACAGTGAAACCCGGCAGAAAGGCCTGTACGCGGCGACCCGCCTGAACGTCACCGACGACTTGAAAGTGATCCTCGGCGCCCGCGAGAGCTGGTACGAAAAAACCAGCGATGACATCTACTCGGACGTCAGCAAGATCGACGTCGACCATGAGCTGACGCCCTACGCCGGCGTGGTCTACGACCTCACCGACAACCTCTCGGCCTACGCCAGCTACACCGAGATTTTCCTGCCGCAGTCGGTGCGCGACAGCAGCGGCCAGATGCTCGATCCGATCGTCGGCGAAAGCACGGAGATCGGTCTCAAGGGAGAGTACTTTGATGGTCGCCTGAACGCCTCGGCGGCGGTGTTCCAGATCAAGCAGGACAACCTCGGGCAGAGCACCGGCGTGCTGATCGACCCGAACAATCCGGTCGGCGGTTATGCCTATGAAGCCAGCGAAGGCGCCACCAGCAAGGGCTTCGAGCTGGAAGTCTCGGGCGAACTGGCGACCGACTGGAATGCCTCGGTGGGCTACACCCAGTTCACCGCCGAAGATGCCAAGGGCAACAACGTCAACACCCTGTACCCGACCAAGTTGCTGCGCACCTTCACCACCTACCGCCTGCCCGGCGCGCTTAACAAGCTGACCATCGGCGGCGGTGTCAACTGGCAGGATTCGATCTACACCTACGCCACCAACCCGGCCGGCAACCAGGAGAAGATCCAGCAGGACGCCTACGCCCTGGTCAACCTGATGGCCCGCTACGAAATCACCGACAACCTCTCGGCCCAGCTCAACGCCGACAACGTCACCGACCAGAAGTACTTCGACGTCTTCGACGCCTACGGCGCCCTGACCTACGGCGCACCACGGAGCTTCACGGCGTCGGCCAAGTATCGGTTCTAAAGCAGGCTAAATACCCTGTAGGAGCTGGCTTGTCGGGCCGCCGCAGCGCAGCGCAAAACGTCAACGATAACGCGTTCTGCCTGATTCAACGCGGTGGCCTCCGGTTCTTCGCGAGCGAGCTCGCTCAGTGTTCAATGCACAACACCGGCGCTGAGCCTGTGTTGTGTTTTCTACCCCTCAATACTTGATATCCCGCGCCTGCTCCCGCCCCTGCTGTTTGGTCTGGCGTTTGTCCTGACGGCATTGCGGGTTGTTTTTCTGGTCGGCGGCGCGGCAGTCGTGTTTGGTCTGGCGCGCGTCCTGACGGGTCTCCTGGCGTACATCGCGCGCGGCGCGCCGTTGCTGGCCTTGCTCGGTGGCCCAGGCCATCTGGGAGGCGAGCATCATCACAATCGCCGCCATCAAGGTCGAAATCCGGAACATGGACATGAGTTGTTCTCCCGTGACTCAGGCACCGGAAATCGGTGCCATTAAGGTATAGGCGTTTTATAGCGAGGGTTATCCTCCATTTTAGTCCGCATCCTGTTGCTCCAGCGCAATTTCCCCCTGATTGACCTGCAACCTGTCGAGCAAAAACGCCAGCGACGGCGTCGCCGCGTCAAAGCAGTGGGCCGAACGATGGTCGTCCCAGGGCATGGCGTCGGCGCTGCAGAAGTCGCCGACACAGCGCATTTCCAGCGCACTGTCGAGCAAACCCAGGGGGACCCAGACATAAGGCGATTCGCGCAGCGGATTGGGCACGGTCGAGCCGCATTGGCCGCAGAAGTCGTTGCGGTAGCCACTGGGCTTTTGCCAGCTGCGAATCAACTCATGCCCCTGCACCCAGTGAAAATCCTCGGCCCTGACCAGGGTCGCGAGGTTATGTCCGACTCCGGTCTGCAGGCGGCACAGGCTGCAATGGCAGCGATAGAAAAAACGTGGCTGGACCTTGAGGGAAAAGCCCACGGATGTGCACAGACAGTGTCCTGATGTCACGGGTAGCTCCTTTGAGCGCTGGGTTGAAAGGTCATCGTGCGGTCAGTTCAGCCGCCAGCACCTGCAGCAAGGCACTGACCCTGGGCAAGGCCTGGCGACTCTTGAGCCACGCCAGATGGATCGGCAGGCCCTCGCTGGCCAGGTGCGGCAAAACTTCGACCAATGTACCGTCGGCCAACTGCTGCTGGATTAGCCACGAGGGTAGCTGGACGATGCCGCTGCCGGCCAGAGCGGCCATCAGCAAGCCTTCGCCATTGCCCACCACCAGACGCGCCGGCACGTGGCGGCGCAGGGTTGTTCCCGTGGAGTCGCCGGCAAAGGTCCAGGGGCTAACTGTGCCGTCGACCCAGCCATAGGCGATGCATTGGTGATCATCGAGATCGCGCTCGGTCAGCGGCGTGCCTCGCCGGGCCAGATAGCCAGGCGCCGCACACAACACATGCCACTCGCGGCCCAGGAGTCGTTGGCCGACCGTGTCCGGCCAGGTGTCGGCGCCACCAATGCGCACCTGCACATCCACCCCCTCCTGGAACGGTTCGATAAAACCATCGGAGAAGGTGATGTGCGGGATCAACCCGGGATGCTCCTCGAGCCAGCGCAGGAGGATCGGCAGCACCCGCGCCCGACCGAATGCCCCCGGCAGGTCGATGCGCACCCGGCCGCGGGGCTCGCTGACTTCAGCCTGCAGTGCCAGCTCGGCTTCCTCCAGATCGGCCAGTACCCCGGTACAAGTGCGATAGAAAGCAGTGCCGGCATCAGTCAGCGCCAGACGGCGGGTAGTGCGCTCGAACAGCCGCGTCCCCAGCCGGCTTTCCAGACGCGCAATACTTTTACTGATGGCCGAGCCGGTCAGGTGCATTTTCTCGGCAGCCGCCTTGAAACTGCCCGCTTGCGTGACGCAGACGAACACATCAATCCCTTTCAGGCGTTCGGAAGCAAACATCGACATTGATGAACTCAGTTCAATTTACGGAGTAAAAATCATCATAAATCAGAAGCTGATTCAGCAGTAAGCTTGAACGCCATCAACCTGCACCCATGAGGCACGGATGCTCGCGACGCTGAAACACTATCCCCGGGCGGTGAACCTGCTGCTGACGGCCACCAGCGTACTGACCCTCGCCCGGGCGATCACCCTGCCCTATCTGGTGATTTACCTGTCCAGCCGTTTCGGCCTGAACGTTGCCGAGATCGGTCTGGTGGTCGGCAGCACGCTGATCATCGGCTCGCTGTTGAGCCTGTACGGCGGTTTCCTGTTGGACAAACTGGCCAACTTCTGGCTGATCCTGATCTTCAGCGGCCTCTATGCCACGGGCTTTCTCGGCACCTTTCTCGCCGGCGACCTGTGGCTGTTCTACCTGTGCCTGGTGGCGATCAACCTGGCCTATGCGGTGATCGATATCGCGGTCAAATCCGGCTTTGGCAACCTGCTGCCGGTGACTGAGCGCAGCGAAGCATTTTCCATCAAGTACACCCTGACCAACGTTGGCTATGCGGTCGGCCCGTTTCTCGGTGCCGGGCTGGCGCAGCTGGATATCAGCCTGCCGTTCGTGTTGTCCGCCGGGTTGAGCGCCGGGTTTACCCTGGCCTATTGGCGCTGGGGCGAGCGCGGCCTGAGCAACCTCGACCCGCAGCCGGCGCCGTTCCTGGCGGTGGGCAGACTGCTGTTGCGCGACCAGCGGCTGGTCTGCTTCACCCTCGGCGGACTGCTGTGCGCCGTGGTGTTCGGCCAATTCACCGCCTGGCTCTCGCAGTACCTGGTGACCACCACCACGCCGGAAAACACCTACCGCGTGATCAGCAGCATCGTCGCCACCAATGCGACGCTGGTGATCTGCCTGCAATACAGCATCGGCCGGCGCATCAGCCAGCGGCACCTGAACCTGTGGCTGGCGGCGGGCCTAAGTCTGTTCATCCTCGGCCTGATCGGCTTCGCCCTGGCCGACAGCCTGCTGATCTGGGTGATCGCCATGGCAGTGTTCACCCTTGGCGAAATCATCGTGTTCCCCGCCGAATACATGTTCATCGACAACATCGCCCCCAACCACCTGCGCGGCATGTACTACGCCGCACAAAACCTCGGCAACCTCGGCGCGGCGCTGGGGCCGGTGTTGTGCGGACTGCTGTTGGCGACGCAGCCGGCGCATAGCATCTTTGTGATGCTGGTGCTGTTCGTGATGGTCGGTGGCGGGTTCTATTGGCTGGGTGGCGCGGTGGGGGCGGGTCAAAATGTTGAGTGAGCGGTCCTCACCATGGCCTGGCGGAAGATGCGCAGGCCACAGTTCGATGCGCGGCTAACCGGCGCTGATGTTGCCGCAGAACAGTGGCCGGCTACCATCGGCCGGGCTGCTGCGCACCAGCAAGGCATAGTCACCCTTGGCCAGTTCGGTGAGCGCCACCGGAGCCTGGGCCCAGTAGCGCGTACGCGGGGCCATCGAGGGGTAATCGACGTTGTTGACGTGCCGGGTGCGGTAGACCGGTTGCGCGGCGAGGTGCTGGCAATTGCCGGCGTAGAGGGCGGTGTCGATACGACTGGGCAGCGCCAGGTCGTGCGGCACGCCGCCGAGGGTCAGCTGGATGCTAGTTTGATTGCCCACCGGACTGAGGGTGGCACGAGCGATATGCTCGGGATTTTGCGCGGTAGCCTCGAGGGGTACATCGACAATTTCAGAACGACTCGCACAACCTGAAAGAGTCCCTGCGATCACCACCAACGCCAGCCAAGATTTTCTGTTCATCACAGATCTCCTGATTCAGGTGCGTTGATTTCATCCCCCCTCTCAAGTCTAGTGGCCCGTTGCAGGCGCGAAAATTAGCGGATGTGTGGTCGTGGGTACAGGTAACGATTGCAATTTTTCCTGTGGGAGCGAGCCTGTCGAATCGTCGCACCGTCGCGAAGAGGCCGGTTCAGACAACTATCAATCGTCTGACACACCGCCTTCGCGACGGTGCGACGATTCGACAGGCTCGCTCCCACAATATTCGTGGCAGGTCGTAAATGACCGCAGCTCTCAACGCAACCCCGGCCACCCACTGAAACTCGGAATCGCCACCACGCACTGGCTGTATTGCTTGCACAACCGAATGTTGGTCGGCTCGGGCGGCGCCAGCAGGGCGGCGAGCAGGATCAGAAGCAGAATCGTCAACGGAACAGAATAAGCAACATGATTTCTTGTTTTCATTGTCAGTGCTCTCTTGTATGACAGGCCAGCGGCGCCTTTCCATCCAGCCCCCGGCAGGCAGTGATGGCTGCCTACCGGGGTTTTCCTTCAGCGCTCAGCGTTCGTCGACGGTGATGAATTCGCGACGCTCGGCCATGCTCGCCGGCACCTGGTCCTCGTCGGTGAAGAACTGCTCGTACCACTCACGCAGTTGATAGACCGGGCCGTCGGTCTCGGCCAGTACCGGCTTGTCGATGCGGATCTTGTGCTTCCAAATCACCACGTCCTGGTAGAACGAATCGCGGTTGCCCTGGACGTAAGCCCGCGCCACTTCCTGATTCTGCTCTTCGGTCCAGCCCGGAATGCGCTTGACCATGCAACCGAAGCGCAGGTCGAAGCTGTTGGGCGTCACCGGCGCGTGGCTGTTGAGCAGGATCGCGTGGATGCGCACGTCGCCGAACATCGAGCTGATGTGGGTGAAGTGAGTGGCCGGGCCGTAGTAAGCCGACGGCGCGATCAGGTCGCCACCGAGGCGCTCGGAGTCGCCGTGGAAGATCTGGTGGCCGATGTGGCCTTCGAAGACGTTGGCGAAATACTTGGTCGGCGTGCCGTGGACCGGGCCGAAGTGCTGGGCGTCCACCAGGTTGTCGACCAACTCGCGGGGGTTGGTTTCGATGTGCATGGTGTCGATGTTCCAGTCGTGAATCCAGTCCGGATCATCCATCTCCGGCAGGTGCGGAATGATCACGCCTTCTTTCGGCGGACGGCCTTCAGGGTTGTTCCAGACGAACAGCAGGTTGTTTTCCTCGCAGGTCAACCAGCTGCGGGTCTTGGCCTTGGGCGGAATGCGCTTGCAGTAGGGAATCTCCACGCACTTGCCGCCGCCGTCGTACTTCCAGTGGTGGAACGGGCACACCAGGCGATCATTCTCGATGGTGCCCTGGGACAGGTCGGCGCCCATGTGCGGGCAATAGGCATCGAGCACGCTGATATTGCCCTGGCTGTCGGCAAACGCCACCAGGCGGGTGCCGAAGACTTCCAGGGTGTGGGGCTTGCCGTCACGGTAGTCGGCAGCGTTGCCCAGGCAGTGCCAGCCGCGCGCGTAACGGTGGGTACGCTGCGCGGTCTCGATGTTCAGTTCAGCGAGTTTGGTCATTGTTATTGTTTCCTCGATTGCAGACGTCGGGGCGTGCAGTACCCCTATGAAAATCAGGGTGATCCCATGGCAAACATGATTGAGCAGCCGCGCAAGGGCGACATCGTTCAATTGGACTAGGTCAAACGCGAGCCACTCGCAACGGGCGCCCTGCCTGTGAGCGGGCGCCCTGCCCCGGCTTTACTGGCCGAAACGCCGCGCCGCTTCAGGACCGAAGTCCTTGGGACTGAAACCTGGCTTGTTCAATTGGTAGCCGTTGCGCTGCTCGTTGATCAGGTTGAACGCCAGGTAGCTGCCGGCGTTGAGGTCGTAGTAAAGGCCGACGCCGGCCTGCGGACGCTGGGTTTCATAGGCATAAAAGAAATTCAGCATCGAAGTGCGCCACAGTTCGCCACGGTTGTCGTAGTTGTCGGCGAGCATCGGGAACCAGGTGTCTTCGTCGATGTACAACTTGCGCTTGCCGTAGAGGTGGCGATAACCCGGCTTGAGGGTGCCTTCCAGCTCCCAGACCCGATGCCGCTCGAAACGCAGCGCATCCGGATTGATGTGGCCGGGGGTCAGCAGATCGGCGTACTTGAGGTTGGCCGCGTGTAGGCGATAGGTGTTGTAGGGGATGAACATCTCGCGCTTGCCGACGATCTTCCAGTCGTAGCGTTGCCCGGATCCGTTGAACAGCCGCACCTCATCGACGGTGAGCGAACCACCGCTGCCCGGGAACGACATGTCGAAGCCATAGCCCGGCGACTGGCGAACCCGACGCGTGCCCGGATCATAGCGCCAGGACTGACGCGGCTCGGTCTTGTCGTTCCAGAACTCGGTACCGGTGTTGATCTCGCCCTTGTCCCGCTGCGGCAGCAGGGTCTCATTGAGGTAGAACGACGAGTTGCCGGTGGTCTCGCCGACCTTGCCCGGCTCCAGCCCCGGCGCCAGGTTACGCGAGTGCACGCGGCCCCAGTTGATGTTGCCGTCCTTGAGCACATAGGCGTTGTCGGAAACGTATTCCTCGGTCCAGGCACGCAGGGTGAAGGTCGAGGCATTTTTCAGCAACTCCAGGCCGCTGCGCGGAACCGGAAACGCGGTGCCGCCGGTCTTGCCCACCACCCCTTCGCCGTCATCCACCAGCCGCGCCACCTTGGCATTTTCGCGGGAGGCCTGGCACACCGAATCCGCGAAGCGGAAATCGCGGTGACTCGGATAGACCGGCATTTTGTAAGTGGCCGGGTACAGCTTGAACAGGGCTTTTTGGCCGTCAGACAACTGTTCGGCGTACTGCGCCATGTTCTGCGCGGTGATCACGAACAGCGGCTTTTCCTCCGGGTACGGGTCCACCGGGTGATTGCCAGTGCCCTTGAAGTCGACGTGAGGCGGAACGCCCAACCATTTGCCGCTGAACGCCGGGATGCTGCCGTCGGCATTGCCGGCTTTTTCCGCGCCAACGCAGGTCAGGTCCTGACCCAGGCGCGCGACGTCCTCGGGTGCGGCAAAAGCGGGAGCGGCGAGACTGCATCCCAGAAGTAGCGCCAGGGCCCGGCCCGGGGACTGATAACTGCCGATCATTGTTGTTCTCCTTTTTCCGGTTCGACATGGGTTGCCCAGTATCGACAGGCCAGGAGCCCGGCAGCATCGTCCGCACGGACTAACGCATTTTCACCTCAGCCTTGCGCCACCGCAGCTTGCGGCGCGCCCAGTGCCACCACGCTGTTGAGCATGATCCGCACCAGCTCGGTCTGGCGCCGCACGCCGGTCTTGGAGAAGATCGAACGCAGGTGCGCACGAGCGGTGTTGCGGCGGATGTTCAGGGTCTCCGAGGCTTCCTCCAGCGACAGGCCGTTGGCCAATTCCAGGGCCAGCGCGGTTTCGGCCGGGGTCAGGTTGTACAGCTGCGAGGTCAGTCCGGCGCTGACCAGCGACTTGCCCACCGCGTCGCGCACGTACACCACCACCGTTGGTTTGCCGTGACCTTCGAGCAGCTCCTGGGACGGGATCAACTCCACCACTACTCCCAGGTTGACCTGGCCTGAAGGCCGGGAAATCGAAGTCGCCTCGGCCACCTGCAGGCCCTTGACCGCACCCTGCCGGGCACGCTGGAAGGCGTTGCGCACCAGGCGCGACAACTCGCGATTGTCGCTGGGATACGTCGCCTCCAGGCGCCCGCCGACAATCTTCAGGCCGTCCTGGCTGTCGAGAATTTCCCGCGCCACCGGATTAAGTTGCACCACCGTGCCGTTTTCATCGAGGACGATGGTCGCCACCGCCAGGCGATTGATGGTTTGTGAATAGAGGCTGCCCAGCGACTCGCTGCGATCGAGCATGGCATGCATGTGCAGGGCCCGGCGCAGGTGCGGCAAGAGCATCGCGCACATCGCCCGCTCAGTGTCGGCGAAGCGTGGATGACTTTCCGGGCGGTTGATCCGAAAGCGCACGGTGCCGCCGTCCGGCATGCGGATATCGGCGCCGAGCATGTGAAAGCAGTTATAGGGTTCGCAGTACAGCAGGTAAAACGCCGAACGCCGCCATTCGGTGTCGCTGATCAGTTGGTCGACGGTGAACACCGTGTCGGTATGCAGGCCGTCGAACAGGCTGGATTTGGCGTAGTAGGCATAGTGGTTGATGCCACCCTCCCCCGACTCGACATCGCCGGCAACGATCATCGGCGACAGCAAAGGCTCGTCCTGCACCCGCAAGATCAGGGTGACGAAATTCGCCTTGAACAGTTCGCGGATCTGGCGCAACGAGTCGCCCAGGCGCCGCGTATCCATTGCCGAATCGTAGATGTTGCCGATGATCCGCTCGTACTCCGCCAGCTCCAGGCCCATTTGCGTGAGGACCTCGGCATTGGCCAGACAACTTTGCATAACCCTTCCCCAGCAGCGGGCCTGGCTGCCAGGCCCTCATGGATTGAATGTCCAGCGCAACGCCTTATGGCAGTTCAAACAGGCCGGCAGCGCCCATGCCGCCACCGATGCACATGGCGATCACCACGTAGCGCACGCCACGCCGGCGCCCTTCGAGCAAGGCGTGGCCGACCATCCGCGCACCGGACATGCCGAACGGATGCCCGATGGCAATCGCCCCGCCGTTGACGTTGAGGCGTTCAGCCGGGATCTGCAGGGCATCGCGGCAGTGCAGGACCTGGCTGGCGAAGGCCTCGTTGATCTCCCACAAACCGATATCGGCAATGCCCAGGCCAAAGCGCTTGAGCAGCTTGGGAATGGCGATCACCGGACCAATGCCCATCTCTTCCGGCGCGCAACCACCGACGGCAATGCCGCGGTAGATGCCCAGCGGCGTCAGGCCACGGCGGCGCGCCTCGGCACGGCTCATCAGCAGGCTGGCGGCGGCGCCGTCGGAAAACTGCGAGGCGTTGCCGGCGGTGACGAATTCGCCCTGGCTGACCCACTTGCCGTCCTTCCACACCGGCTTCAAAGCGGCCAGGTCTTCGAGGCGGGTGTTGGGCCGGTTGCACTCGTCACGGGTGACCTGTACGCGCTCATGACCGTTGGGCTGACCGTCGGCGGCGAACAATAACTTGTCGACGCTGAGACGGACGATCTCCTCATCGAACAGTCCATCGCGTTGCGCGGCGGCGGTGCGCAACTGGCTCTGGAGGGAGTATTCGTCCTGGGCAGCGCGGCTGATGCCGTAGCGGCGGGAGACGATCTCGGCCGTCTCGATCATCGGGATGTAGGCGCTGGGCATCACGTGCAATACCGCTTCGGACTGCGAGCGGTAGCTGTTCTTGTGCTTGTTCTGGGTCAGCGACAGTGACTCGACGCCGCCACCAATGGCGATGTTCATCTCGCCGCTGATGATGTTCTTGGCCGCGACGCCAATGCTCATCAGGCCCGAGGCGCACATGCGGTCCAGGGCCATGCCCGGTACGCTGTCCGGCAAGCCGCCGGTGTAGGCGCAAAGCCGGCCGATGTTGTAGCCCTGGGTGCCCTGCTGCACGGCGGCGCCCATGATCACGTCCTCGACTTCCGCCGGATCGATCCCGGCGCGCTCCACCACCGCGCGCACCACATGGCCGCCGAGCACCGGGGCCTCGGTGTCGTTGAACGATCCGCGAAACGACTTGGCCAGCGCAGTACGGGCGGTGGCGACTATGACGACTTCATTCTGGTCCATGACGGGCTCACTTGAAATTGGGGTTGAAGGTGTAGCGGCTGATGGTGTCGATCACGCAACCAGGACGGGCCTGGCCCTCGACTTCCATGGTCATGCGCACGATCACTTGCACGGCATCGCCCAGCAGCTCGGCGCGGATGATCCGGCCGCTGCCGCGCACCCGCGAATCGACCTTGACCGGCGCCGGGAAGCGCACCCGGTCGCTGCCGTAGTTGACGCCCATGGCCATGTTGTCGAGGGTTATCAGTTGCGGCATGAACAGGTTGGCCAGGGACTGGGTCAGGTAGCCGTGGGCAATGCAGGCGCCAAACGGGCCGCTGGCGGCGCGCAGCGGATCGACGTGAATCCACTGGTGGTCGCTGGTGGCTTCAGCGAACAGGTCGATGCGCTGCTGGTCAATGGTCAGCCATTCGGTGTGGCCGAGGTCCAGGCCTTCGGCGCCGAGCAGCTCTTCGGCAGAACTGAAAACGTGAGTCATGGGCGGATCCTCATGCCTGCTGCGAACTGACGGACAGCACTTCGCCGACCATGTAGGAGGCGTAGTCGCTGGCCAAAAACATCATTACGTTGGCGACTTCCCAGACTTCTGCGGCACGGCCGAAGGCTTCGCGTCCGGCGAGGCTGGCGAGCAGTGCTTCGCTGGAGGCTTCCTTGAGGAAATCGTGCAGGGCAATCGACGGCGACACGGCGTTGATGCGTACGCCGAACTCGGCGGCTTCGAGGGCGCTGCAGCGGGTCAGCGCCATCACCCCGGCCTTGGCAGCGGCGTAATGCGCCTGCTCCTTCTGCGCCCGCCAACCGAGCACCGACGCGTTGTTGACGATGGCCCCGGCGCCACGGCGCTGCATGTGTGGGAGCATGGCGCGGGTCATGCGAAAGGTGCCGGTGAGGGTCACATCCAGTACCCGTTGCCATTCTTCGTCGCTCATCTCGACCACGCGCTTCTGGCCACCGAGGCCGGCGTTATTGATCAATACATCGACCCCGCCCAACGCTTGTTCGGCGGCCGCTACCAGGGCCTGCACCTCGTCTTCGACCGTGACGTTGCACAACTGGCCGTAAATCGCCTGCAACCCGGTCTCGGCCTTCAGGCGCTCCACCGCCTCTTCGAGACGGCGCGGATGCACATCGGAAATCATCAGTGCCCGGCAACCCTCCTCGGCACTGCGCCGCGCCGCCGAATAACCAATCCCGGCACCGGCCGCCGCCGTAATCAACACCGACTTGCCGGCCAGCAACTGATGACCGGGCACATAAGGGGGGGCTTGTCTCACAGGGTCTACCTCCGAAGGAATCAATGGCGGTAGTTGAACCCGAGGGGTGGTGGGGGCACATCGTCAAAATGGGGTAGAAACAGGGGGAAGATTCAAGCTGCAAGCTGCAAGGCGGCTGTCACAAAATTTGCGCTCAACCAATGCCCCCTGTAGGAGCGAGCCTGCTCGCGATGGCGGCGGCAGATTCGACATTTTCTTTGGATGTGCCGGCCTCATCGCGAGCAGGCTCACTCCTACAGTTTCGGATACATCGCAAATTCTGTGACCGCCTCCGACATCTGCGGGAGCGAGCCTGTCGAATCGTCGCACCGTGGCGATGAAGATGATGCGGTGTTGCGTCAGCTACCCCACACCCGTTGCGCTTTCGGTGCTTCGGCGAGGATGGCGTTTACCGCTTCGCCAATTTCGTCAACCTGCCACAACGCCCCCTTGTCCCGGGTGACCCCAGTGCGCCAGCCGTCGCCGAGGGAGATCCGACCGCCCTGGCTTTCAAACACCTGGCCGCTGACATGGGCTGACGCCGCACTACCCAGCCACACCACCAGCGGCGCGACGTTCTCTGCGGCCCAGGCATCGAAGCTGCCGTCTTCAGGCTTTTTCACCACATCCGGCATCGCGCTCTCGGTCATCGAGGTACGTGCTGCCGGGGCCAGGGCGTTGGCGGTGACGCCGTAACGCGCCAGCTCTGCCGCCTGTACCAGGGTCAAGGCCGCGATGCCACCCTTGGCTGCCGAATAATTCGACTGCCCCACCGAGCCCTGCAAACCGGCACCGGAGCTGGTGTTGATGATCCGCGCATCCACCGGCGTGCCGGCCTTGGCCAGGTCGCGCCAGCGGCGGCCAAGAATGTTGGCCAGGCAGTAATGCCCCTTGAGGTGCACGCGCATGACCATGTCCCAGTCCTCTTCGCTGAGGCTGATGAACATGCGATCGCGCAGCACCCCGGCGTTGTTGATCAGCACATGCACTTCGCCGAAAGCCGCCAAGGCCGCATCGACGATGCGTTGCGCGGTGTCCAGGGTAGTGATGTCGTCACTGTTGGCGATGGCTTGGCCACCCTCGGCGCGAATCTCGCCGGCCACATCTTCGGCGGCTTCGGCGCGGATATCGTTGACCACCACATTGGCGCCTTGCGCGGCGAAAGCCAGGGCGTAGGCGCGACCGAGGCCGCCGCCAGCCCCGGTGATGATCACGGTGCGGTCTGCACAAATGGACATGGTTGACTCCTTGAAGACGAATGGGCCGTACGTTTGGAAACGGCGACCAGAACGGAAAAAATTACAAACGCTCGATGATCGTCACGTTGGCCTGGCCGCCGCCTTCGCACATGGTCTGCAGGCCATAGCGACCGCCGCTGCATTCCAGCTCGTTGAGCAGCGTGGTCATCAGACGCGCACCGGTAGCCCCCAGCGGATGCCCGAGGGCAATCGCCCCACCGTTGACGTTGGTGCGGGCCGGGTCGTAGTCCAGCTCCTTGGCCCAGGCCATCACCACCGACGCAAAGGCTTCGTTGATTTCCACCCGGTCGATGTCGGCCATGCTCAGGCCGCTCTTGGCCAGGGCCTTGCGGGTCGCGGCAATCGGCGCCGTGAGGTGCCAGATCGGATCGTCACCCAGCACCGTCAACTGATGGATCCGTGCCCGCGGCGTCAGGTCGTAGCGCTTGAGCGCCGCCTCGGAAACCACCAGCAACGCCGCCGAGGCGTCGCAGGTCTGGCTCGACACCGCCGCCGTGATCGACGGGAACTGCGGATCCACCGGTTGCAGCTCGGCCATCTTCGCCAGGCTGCTCTGGCGCGGAGTTTCGTCCACCGTCAGCCCATGACAGCTGACGATTTCCCGAGCGAAGCGGCCGCTGGCAGTGGCCGCCAAGGCGCGCTCATGGCTGTGCAGGGCAAAGGCTTCCATCTGCTCGCGGCTGATGTTCCAGTGGTCGGCAATCCGTTGCGCGGCGTAGAACTGGTTCACCGGTTGCTGACCGAAGCGTGCACGCCAGCCAACGCTGCCGGAGAATGGATCGGCAAAGCCCAGCGGCTGACCGGCGAGCATCGCCGAGGAAATCGGGATCTGGGTCATGGTCTGCACCCCGCCCACCGCGACCACATCCTGGGTGCCGCTCATCACTGCCTGCGCGGCAAAATGCAGGGCCTGTTGCGATGAACCGCACTGACGATCCACCGTGGTCCCGGGCACGGTCAGCGGCAACCCGGCCGCCAGCCAACTGGTGCGGGCGATGTCACCGGCCTGTGAACCAATGGTATCGACGCAGCCGAAGATCACGTCGTCGTAATCCTCGGCCGGGATCGCGTTGCGTTCCACCAGCGCCTTGAGCACATGGGCGCCGAGGTCGATGGCGTGGATCGCGCTCAGGGCGCCCTTGCGCTTGCCGGTGGGGCTGCGCAGGGCATCAACGATGTAGGCTTGTTGGGCCATGACTCATTCCTCGAAAGTATGTCCCGGCCCCAGGCCGGTGGTATCGGCGAACAGGTAGTCGCTGACACGGGTCTTGTGAAAACCACGGTCGCCCCAGGACGCATCGAGGGCCCAGGCGCGCTTCATGAACATTTGCAGATCGACTTCCCAGGTGTATCCCATCGCGCCGTGCACCTGGATGCCCTTGCGCGCAGCGATCCAGCTGGCTTCGTTGGCCGCCAGCCGTGCCTGCGAAACCCAGGCGCCGGCATTTACGTCGCCACGGGCCAGTGCATGGGCGGCGCGGTACAGCACCGGCTTGGCCTGCTCGATGTAGCGGGCAACATCGGCCAGGTGATGCTTGACCGCCTGGAAGCTGCCGATCGGCTTGCCGAACTGTTTGCGCTGGGCCACGTAGTCCACTGACAGGTCGAGCATGCGTTGCGCCAGCCCGAGCAACTGCCCGGCCACCGACAGCGCCCCTCGATCCAGCAAGCGCGCCTGCAATGCGCGGCCCTGCTCGCCACTGGCAATGCAGCTGGCCGGCGTCGGCGTCCAGGACACCTGGCCCAGACGCCGTGACGCATCGATGCTGACGTGGCTTTGCACGTCCACTTGCGAGCGCGGCACCAGGTGAATGTCATCGCCGTCGGTGAGGATCAGCACTTCGGCCAACTGCGCATCGCTGACCAGCGCATTCACCGGATGACTGATGGCCAGGCGCAGGCTGCCGTCGGCGATGCGCGGCAACAGTTCGGCACGGGCCGGATGCTCACTCGGCAATGCGGCGAGCAGGCCAGCGGCAACGTAAGCGGTGTCGGCCAGTGAATCGGGAATCGCGTAGTAGCCCAGCTCCTGGGTCATCAGCGCCCAGGTCAGGTCGTCCATGCCCAAGCCGCCTTCGGCCTCGGGCACCGACAGCGCGGTCAGGCCCTGTTCGGCGATCTTGTTCCGTAGATCACGGGAGCGGCCGACATCGGTTTCCCAGATCTCGCGGAGCATCTCCGGGGCCGCTTCGGTCATCAGGAAACGACTGATGGCTTCGCGGAACGCCAACTGGTCATCGTTGAAAGTGAAGTCCATGGCGGTTCCTTATTTCGGCAAGCCGAGCATGCGCTCGGCGATGATGTTGCGCTGGATCTCGTTGGTGCCGGCGTAGATCGGCCCGGACTGGGCAAACAGGAAGCCCTCCAACCAACCCGCGGCGTCGTCGGCCGGCGCGCCTTTGTTCACCAGTTCGCCGCGGGCGCCAAGAATGCGCATGGCGGTCTCGTGCATCTTCAGGTCCAGCTCGGACCAGATGATCTTGTTGATGCTCGATTCGGCGCCGATCTGCTCGCCGCGACTCAAGCGCCCCACCGTGTAATAGGCCGACAGCGCATAGCTTTCGGCGCCCATCCAGGTCTCCAGCACGGCATCGCTCAGGCCCGGATCGCGGTCGGCGCTGGTACGGTGCGCCTTGTACAACTCCACCAACTTGCGTGCGGTGGCCTGGAAGCGTGCCGGCGAACGCAGCAGCAGGCCGCGCTCGAAACCGGCGGTGGCCATCGCCACATGCCAGCCCTGCCCTTCGGCGCCGATGCGATTGCCCACCGGCACGCGCACGTCGTCGAAAAACACTTCGGCGAAGGCGTCCTTGCCGTTGAGCGCCTTGATCGGCCGGATGCTCACGCCCGGCGCGTCCAGCGGCACCATGATGAACGACAGGCCGTGGTGCCGACTGGAGCCCGGCTCGCTGCGGAACAGGCCGAACAGCCAGTCGGCATAGATCGCCCGGGTCGACCAGGTTTTCTGGCCGTTAATCACGTAGTGCTCGCCGTCGAGCACGGCCTTGCTGGTGATCGCCGCCATGTCGGAACCGGCGTTCGGCTCCGACCAGCCTTGCGCCCACATATCCAGACTGGCGGCCATGCGTGGCAGGAAACGGCGTTTCTGCTCGGCGGTTCCGAACTCCATCAGGGTCGGGCCGAGCAACAGTTGGCCGTTCTGGTTGATGCGCATCGGCGCGCCGGCACCGTAATACTCTTCCTCGAAAATCAGCCACTCGATCAGGTCGCACCCGCGCCCGCCGAGATCGGCGGGCCACATCACCATCGACCAGCGGCTCTCGAACAGCTTGGCCTCCCAGGCGCGGTGCTGTTCAAAGCCTTCGCGGGTGTCGTAGCTGGCCAGCGGCTCGCGCGGCAGATTGGCCGCCAGCCAGGCGCGGACTTCGGCGCGAAAAGCGTTTTGCTTGGGGGTGTAAGTCAGGTCCATGGCGTTATCTCAGAACTTGGCGTCGCGTTTTTCGACGAAGGCCCGGCGCGTTTCCGCAGAGTCCGGGCTGCTATAGGCCTGCATGGTGAAGCCCTGCTCCCAGCGGTATTTGTCCTCGAGGTTGCCGTCTTCGATGCCGTTCAGGGCTTCCTTGGCGATGCGGATCATCCCCGGACTTTTCGCGGCAATTTTCGCCGCGATGCCGAGGGCGGTTTCCCGCAGTTGTTCCTTGCTGACGATGCGCTCGATAAAGCCGTATTGCAGGGCTTCGCGGGCGCCGATCTGCTCGCCGGTGAAGAACAGATAGCGGACCTTCTGCACCGGGAACAGCCGCTGCAAATGCGCGCCGCCGCCCATGGCGCCACGGTCGACTTCCGGCAGGGCGAAGGTCGCGCACTCGGAGGCAACGACGATGTCCGCCGCCCCGGTAATGCCGATGCCACCACCGAGGACGAAGCCATGCACCGCGACAATCACCGGCACCGGGTTACGGTGGACGGCCTTGAAGGTCGCGTAATTGCCGGCGTTGACCTCGACGATGCGCTCGGGGTGCTTGTCCAGTTCCTTGATGTCGACGCCGGCGCAGAAGCCGCGACCTTCAGCGCGAATCACGATCACCCGCACTTCGGGGTCGGCACCGAGGGCTTCGATCTGCCGCGCCAGGGCTTGCCATTCCTGGCTGTCGAGGGCATTGACCGGAGGTTTGGCGATCACCAGTTCAGCGATGCCCTGATTGAGTTGTGTGCTAAAGGCCTGGTTCACAGGGAGGCTCCAATGCTGACGGGTGGATTCGAGGAAACGGGCTGACTGCGCGCGAGCAATGCGTCCAGGCATTGCTGGGCCTCGCTGGCGATGCTTTCGATGACTTCACGGCAGCTGAGCAATTCGCCGATGGCGGCGGCTACCTGACCACTGGGCAGAATGCCCTCATCCGGTATGCCATCGACCATCGAGCGTTGCAGCAACACCGGCTGGTTGGCGGCCATGACCACCTGGGAGAGTGCCGCCGGGTCTTCGCGCAAGGCGCGGATAAACACCGCCGCCATGTGCCCCAGGCTCATGCCGGTCTGCTGTTTCCACGACCAGGCGCTGCCCAGGGCAATGCGCAAACGGCCAAAGGCGCTGGCCCGTTCGAGGTGATTGATGAAGCGGTTTTCGATCATCCGATGGCGCATACCGTCCACCGCCAGGGTCACGCGCACCTGCTGCGGATCGTTGACCTTGAGGTAGCGTTCAAGGGTCGCGGCCGGGGTCGGCGATTCGCGAGTCATCAGGAACCTTGTGCCCATGGCGATCCCCGCGCCGCCAGCGGCCAGCACCGAGGCCAGGCCACGGCCAGTGGCGAATCCACCGGCGGCAATCACTGGCACCTTGACCGCCGCCAGCACCTGGGGCAGCAGGATCGAACTCGGTACACCGCCGGTGTGCCCCCCGCCCTCGCCGCCCTGGATGGTGATCAGATCAGCGCCCAGTTCCACCGCCTTGAGCGCGTGTTTCAGCGCGCCGACCGTTGGGATGCACAGCACCTTGGCGGCCTTGAAACGGGCGATGGTCTGTTTGTCCGGGCCACGGCCGTAGCTCACCGCCCGCAGGCGGTACTGGATCGCCAGGTCAACGCACTGTGCGGCGTTGTCCTGGAACATATGAAAGTTGAGGCCGAAATGACTGCCGCCAGTGGCGGCAATCACCTTGCGGATCTCGCCTTCCAGTTGGTCGCTGGCGATGGTCGCGCCGGCGAGGAAGCCAAAGCCCCCTGCCTCGGTGGTGGCGATCACCAGGTTGGCGTCGGCGACCCAACCCATGGCGGTCTGCACAATCGGGTAGCGGCAGCCGAGGGCGGCAGTCAGCGGCGTATCGAGCCAGCGGTTCATTGACGCTCGCCCTCGGCCTGCTTGTTAGCCTGCGCCATGCCCTTGGCGTCGAAGCCGCCCAGTTTGTCGCCGGACAGCAGCTCGTTATGGGCATGGGCAAAGTGGTGCCAGGCGAACACTGCATCCATGGCTGTGCGTTTGCCCTGCAGGTCCTCGACGTGGTTAATCGCCTGCTTGGTCAGCGCCAGGCCCATGCGCGGCTGACGGGCGATGCCGGCGGCCAGGGCATAAGTCGTTTGTTCCAGCTCGTCGCGGGGCACCAGCCGATTGACCATGCCCACCGCGTGGGCACGGGCGGCGCTCATGCGGTCACCGGTAAAGAGGAACTCCTTGGCGATGCGCGGGTTCATTTCGTAGGGATGGGCAAAATACTCCACCCCCGGAATGCCCATGCGCACCACCGGGTCCTGGAAGAATGCGTCGTCGCTGGCGACGATCAAATCGCAGACCCAGGCCAGCATCAACCCACCGGCCACGCAGGCGCCGTGCACCATGGCGATGGTCGGCTTGGGCAGCTCGCGCCAGCGCCGGCACATGCCCAGGTACACCTCCTGCTCGCGGGCGTAGAGTTGCTCGCCACCGGGTTTGTTGGTGTGGTCCCACCACAGGTGCGCACGCTCGAACGGCTTGTCGATGTCACGCCCCGGGGTGCCGATGTCATGGCCCGCCGAGAAGTGCTTGCCGGCGCCACGCAGGACGATGACCTTGACGCAGTCGTCGTCCACCGCCTGGCGCAACGCGGCGTCCAGGGCGTAGGTCATCTGCGAGTTTTGTGCGTTATTGAAGGTCGGCCGGTTCAGCGTCAGCGTGGCGATGCCTTCGGCCACGCTGTACAGCACCGGGGTGTCCGTCTCGTAGACGGCCTTGTCCTCGCGGACGATAAATTCACTGTCGCTGCTGTACATGGGCGTCTCCCTGGTTCAGGCCGTGCGGATGCCGGGCGGGTTGCCCTTGATCGCCGAGGCGCGGTAGTCGTGGGGATCGAGGCGGCGGATCAGCGCCAGTTGCTCCACGGTCGGATGCACGGTTTCAGCCAATTGCGCCGACTTGAGCAACGGGAAACCGGTGTTGTCCTGGACCTGTTCGAAGCTGACACCTGGGTGCAACGACAGCACTTGCACCGCGCGTTCCGGGCCGTTGAAATCGAGGACGCAGAGGTCGCTGACCACCCAATGGATGTCCATCAGGTCGCGACGCACGCCCTGTGGCCAACGCTCGGCGCGGAAGCCGACGCCGGAGACCATGTCCACTTCGCCGCTGACGAACACCCGGCTGTTATGGCTGGGGACGAAGAACGAGTTGCGGTGGTTGATGCTGTTGCCGGGCAAGCCGCGCACGCCGAGGATCGCAGTCTTGGGCTTTTGATAGTCGCCGACGCAGGACAGGTTGGTCTGGCCCCAGCGGTCGATCTGGGTCGGCCCGATCATCGCGTGACGACGCCCGCCCCACACGCACTCAAAGACCCGCTCGAAGGACATGTAGCCGGAGTAACGCGGCACAAAGTCGCCACGCGGGCCGAGGGGGATCGGCTCTTCGACCAGGAACGCCTCGCTGTCGGTCATCAGCAGTTCCGGGCTGTGGGTGAGTTTGGCCAGGCTGGCGCCCAGGCGCGGGATCACGCCGAGGCCGGAGGCGATCACTTCACCGTTGCCGCGCCAGGCTTCGGAGGCGGCGACAATCATCAATTCAGCGAGGGTGAAATCACAGGTTGCAGACATAATCGCGAATCCTCAGAACACGGGAAGGGGCAAGGCGCCCATGGAATCGGCACCGCCGTTCTGTGCCTGGTAGGCCTGCTCGCCGGCGGCGATGTAGGTCTGCACGTAGTCTTGCCAGCCGTTCTCGGCCTGGCTGCTGGCGACATAGCCCTTCAGGTGCTTGATGTCCCAGCCATAGTCCGGGGCGCAACTGGTCGGGTGGGCGCCGAGGGGCGCATGCACCACGCCGCTGACCAGATAGCGCTCGAAGGTGTTGCCACGGGCCTGCTCGGCCGTCAGCTCAAGACGCTCTTCGATCTGTTCGCAGGAGACAAAGCACTGATCGGCGGCGCGGGCGAACAGGTGATCGAAATACGGGTCCGGTCCGGTCACCAGGCAGTTGCCCAGGCGGTCGGCGACGTTGACATGCAGGAAGGCCATGTCGAGATTAAGCGCCGGCATTGCCAGCAATACCTCGCCATCGGCGTAAGGCGACTGGACGGTCTTGAGTTCCGGGTTGAGGCGCGTCACGTCAGTGGCCAGGCCGCAGCGGGTCGGCAGGAACGGCAGGCGCATGCCAGCGGCGCGCAGGCCCCACTGGAACATGCCTTCGTCGAGCTCCAGCAACTCCAGCTCGCCGGCCTCGCGGGCCTTGCGGTAGTAGGGCTCCAGCGGAATCGCATCCAGAGTGGCGAAGCCGAACACCAGTTTCTTGACCTTGCCGGCTGCGCACAGCATGCCGACTTCCGGGCCGCCGTAGGCGACGACCGTCAGGTCCTTGACCGGTGAACGGAGGATCTCGCGCACGATCGCCATTGGCTTGCGTCGCGGACCCCAGCCACCGAAACCGATGGTCATGCCATCGCGCAGTTGAGCGACCGCATCGGCCGCCGTCAGTTGTTTGTTCATCATGACAATCCCTTACTGTTGGCCGACCGAAAAGTCGTGCCCCCAAATGCTCACGCGGGTGAATTCGAATGCCGAGTGTTCGGCCCAGTCGACCTGCAGGCCGCCGTAGCCGTACTCCAGGTCGAAACCGGACGGCGTCTTCATGTAGAAGCTGGTCATGCGGTCGTTGAGGTGCTGGCCGAGGGTTGCCGACAGGCTCACGTCATGGGCACGCAGGCGGTCGTGGGCGCGGCCGACTTCGGTCATCGAGTCGACCTCGACCATCACGTGCACGCAACCCGACGGCACCGGGTATTCGGCCAACGCCAGGCTGTGGTGGCGGGCGTTCTGGCAATGCAGGAAGTGAATGCGGATCGGCGGCGCCGAAGGGTCGGGACGGAAGTTGAAGATGTCCGACAGTTCGAAGCCGAGCACGTCCTTGGCGAACGTCAGGGTCGCATCGAAATTCGGCGCCGGCAGCACGGCGTGACCGAGGCCCATGTCGCCAGTGATAAAGCGTGGCACGCCTTGCGGCGAGACGAACGGCAGGCAATCGGAGCGATGGCCCCAGCTCAGCTCATGGACGTTACCCGAGGGATCCGTGAGCTTGACCAGCGCCTGCACGCCACGCTGCTCGACTTCGGCGGCGGTGCCTGGCTGGTGTTCGATGCCGTTGGCGTTCAGGTGATCGAGGGCGGCGCGGAACGCCGATTCGCTGGCCAGCTCCCAACCGGAGGCCAGGTAACGCGCCTCGCTGCCTTCGACGATCAGCATGCGAAACGGCCGCTCATCCATTTTCACGTACAAACCACCGCCCGGCGCCGGCTGCACTTGCATGCCGAGCACGTCTTCGGCGTAGCGCTGCCATTGGCTGAGGTTTTCGATCTGCGAGACGAAATAGCTCAAACCGCGAATGTCGATCATGCCTGGATCCTCGTTGGCTGAAGGGCTTGCGTGGCGTGCATTGTGCAAAGCGCCAGGCCAGGCTTCATCGTCCGTTGAGACTAAGCATCTCCATGAGCCGCATACCCCCTCCTACAAGGTGCCCAACCACAGAGGGTCTTCACAGGACGCTGCCCCTAGTCCGTTTTAATGATTTCAACCGCCCCCCGCCGCCCCAGACTTCGCCTCATCCATCCGCCTTGCAGAGACAGCCCAATGGAGTTCGCTTTTACCGAAGAACACCTGATGATTCGCGACAGTGCCGAGCGCTTTCTCGCTCAGGCCAGCGACTCGCATGCCGTGCGCGCGGCGATGAACAGTGCCCAGGGCCATGACCCCGAAGTCTGGCAACGGATTGGCCAGGAGCTGTACTGGCCGGCGCTGATGGTGCCGGAGCGGTTTGGCGGCATGGGCCTGGGATTTGTCGAGCTGGCGATCCTGCTGGAGCAAAGTGGACGCTACCTGCTCGGTTCGCCGCTGTTCGCCACCGCCTGCCTGGCCACCCCTGCCCTGTTGCTGGGCCATAACGAGGCCCTGCAGGAGCATTGGCTGGGCGCGATCGCCGCCGGTGAAGCCCGCGCCACCCTGGCCTTCGCCAGCACCCCCGGACTCAGCGCCAGCAGTGTGCAAGCCCTGGCACAACCGCAGCCCGACGGCTGGACCCTCGACGGCCAATACGCGCAAGTCATCGATGGCGCCTCGGCCGACCTGCTGGTGGTCGCCGCCCGCGCCCCTGGCACCCGCGATGAACAGGGCATCAGCCTGTTCGCGGTGCCGGGCGACACCCCGGGATTGATCCGTACAGCACTGCCGACCCTCGACCAGACCAGGCGCCTGGCACGGGTTGAACTGCAGCAGGTCAAACTCAGCGAAGCGCAACGCCTGTGCGGCCCGGAACACGGCTGGGCGGTACTGCGCGACACCCTGCTGATTGCCACCTGCGGCCTCGCCGCCGAACAGACCGGCGGCGCGCAGCAGGCGCTCGACCTGACCCTCGCCTACATCGGCGAACGCCGCCAGTTCAAACGCACCATCGCCAGTTTCCAGGCGATCAAGCACCGCTGCGCCGACATGATGCTGCAGGTCGAATGCGCGCGTTCGGCGGCCTATTACGCCGCCTGTGTGGCCCAGGAACGCCTCGATCCGCAGGGTGACGCGGCGGTGATCAGCGAGCTTGAACTGGCGGCTGCCACCGCGAAGATCCACGCCAGCGAAGGGTTTTTCCATTGCGCCAGCGAGTCGATCCAACTGCATGGCGGCGTCGGTTTCACCTGGGAATACGACCCGCACCTGTACTTCAAACGCGCCCGCGCCAGCGAGCAATTGCTGGGCAACCCGGCGCTGCACCGCGAGCGCCTGGCCGCACATTTACTGGGAGAACACGCATGAAAATCGGATTCAGTGCTGCTGACGAGGCGTTCCGCCAAGAGGTCGCGCAATGGCTGGCCGAACACCTGGACGGCGAATTCGCGGCCTTGCGCTTTCGCGGCGGGCCGGGGGACGAACACAGCTATCCCGAAGAACGCAAAGCCTGGGAGCGCGAACTGGCCAGCGGCGCCTGGATCGGCGTTGGCTGGGCCAGGGAGCACGGCGGACGCGGTCTGTCGATCAGTCAGCAAGTGATCTTCCACGAGGAATACGCCCGCGCCGGCGGCCCGGGGCGCATGGGACATATCGGCGAAGGCCTGGTCGGCCCGACCCTCGCCGCCTTCGGCACTCCGACCCAGCAGCAACGCCTGTTGCCCGGGATCCTCGACGGCAGCCAGTACTGGTGCCAGGGCTATTCGGAGCCGGGCGCCGGTTCCGACCTGGCCAACGTGCAGACCCGCGCCAGGCTGGACGACAGCGGCGAACACTGGCTGATCAGCGGGCAGAAGGTCTGGACGTCCCTGGCTCACGAGGCCGACTGGTGCTTCGTGCTGGCGCGCACCGAACCGGGGAGCCAGGGACATCATGGCCTGTCGTTCCTGCTGGTGCCGATGGCCCAGGACAACATCCGCGTGCAACCGATCCAGCAACTGACCGGCACCAGCGAATTCAACGAAGTGTTCTTCGACCAGGCCGTGACCCACGCCGACAATCTGATCGGCCAGCCGGGCGACGGCTGGAAGATCGCCATGGCGTTGCTGGGGTTCGAGCGCGGCGTGTCGACACTGGGTCAGCAGATGCAGTTCCAGAATGAGCTAGACGAAGTCATCCGCATCGCCCGCGCCAACGGCGCCGCCCAGGACCCGCTGCTACGCCAGCGCATCGCTCAGGCCTGGGCCGGGCTCAAGGTGTTGCGCTACAACTCGCTGCGCATGTTGTCAGGTCCGCAGGATGGCAATCTTGGGCGTGAAGCAATGATCTACAAGCTCGCCTGGTCCACCTGGCACAGCGACCTCGGCAAACTGGCCATGGACGTGCTGGGCGACGCCGCGGAAATCCTCGACGCCGCGCCCTACCAGCTCAACCGCCTGCAGTCGCTGTTCCTGTTCACCCGCTCCGACACCCTCTACGGCGGCAGCAACGAAATCCAGCGCAATGTGATCGCCGAACGAGCACTGGGGATGCCGCGGGAAGTGCGGGTCAACGGCTGATTGCAGGAGCGGTGCGACGACTCGAGTTGCTCGCGAATGGGCCAGACATTCACCATCATCGGTGACTGACCCACCGCATCGCGAGCACATTCATCATCATCGGTGACTGACCCACCGCATCGCGAGCA
>NZ_JALJRO010000020.1:0-111433 GCF_024519635.1 Pseudomonas sp. Pse1 | reverse complement strand
CATACATGCACCTCTTACTCATGTTATGCCCGAACACAAAATTTCTGACACCCCCTCAAAACCAAGTGCGCCCAGGTCGAGTTCATCAACGAAAACGTCGACCACACGGACTGGATTTTCTTGGGTTACGTAATCGTCCAGGCACTCCTGCAGCAACGTGACTTGCGTCCGAGCCTCACCTTCAATAAATCGCTTCATGATCGCCCCCGCTACGATCTCGACGATCAGAAGATTAGACAATTGCGGGAGTTTTCACACAGCCTGGGCCGAAAGTAGCCCTTCCTCCACGGACACGACTCGCTCAAAACAAAGGCGTTAAAGTTAATCAGGATCTGAATTCACCAATCCAGCCCCCTGCTTCCCCTACCCATCCCCCCGCAACAACTCCTCCACCTCCCCCTCAACCCCCATCACCCTAAACGCACTCACCCGCGCCCTCCCCGTATTCCCCACCGGCACCCAAATCCGCGAAAACACCAGCGCCGCGAAAATCCTCGGTACCTGCCCCGCCACTTCCCGCCAATCCCGATCCAGCCACCCCACCCGCAACATCCACCAATGCGCCTTCGCGTGCGCCAAAGGCATCCGCTGAGTCAACACATGCGCCCGCTCCAGCCAGCGATAGGCAACCGGAATATCGCGCAGTTGCATGGCAGTCCGGGCCTCGGCGAACGCTTGATCGATGGCCTGTTGCAGGCGTGTGTTCATGTTCACCTCAACGTAGTTATCGTGGCGCGCTCATTTCGCTGCGGATCAGGTCGTACAGCGGTTGGGCGCCGAAGTTGGTCAGGGGTTTGCCGTTGACGAAGAAGCTTGGGGTGCGGTTGACGCCGAGGGTTTTCGCGTCGGTGGCGTCGCGGGCGATGGTCGCGGTGATTTCCGCGGACATGAAGATTTCCCGAGCCTTGGCTTCGTCGAGGCCGGCCTGGATGGCGGCGGTCCAGGCGGCGGTGGCGTTGGCGTCGTCGTGCCATTGCGGCTGGGATTCGAGGACGGCTTGCAGGACTTGCGGGTAGACGCCTTGTTTGCGTGCGGTTTCCAGCAGGCGGATGGCTTGTTCGGAGCCGACGTGCAGGGGCACATAGCGCAGCACCAGGCGAATGTCATCCGGGTGCTTGGCCATCATTTGTTTGACGATGGGGTAGAAGGCGCGGCAGCTTTCGCAGGACGGGTCGAAGAATTCGACCACGGTCACCGAGGCTTTGGCCGGGCCGAAGCTTGGCGAGTTGAAGCGTACCAGGGCGCTGCTGTCCTGCACGGGCGCAGTGACTTGTACCGGGGTGGTGGCGCGGTTGTAGTAGAACGCGGCGGCGCTGAAGCCGATCACCGCGACGGCGGTGATGGCGATGACGAGGGTGCGACGACTCATGGGGTGACTCTCCGGCGGAGGATTTCGAGAAGGATGAGCAACAGGCTGAAGACGCCCAGTGACAGCAACGGCAATGGCAGGCCGCTGATGGTCATGTCGGCGCCCGAACAGGACGGACCGGCGCCGCAGGGTTGCAGGCTTTCGGTGACAAAGCCGAAATACAGCAGGTTGTGAAACAAGGCGAGCAACCAGCCGGCGGCGGCCAGGGGCAGGCCGTAGCGCCAGACGCTGGTGTCGGAGACCCAGCAGGCGACGCCCAGCACCACCACCAGCGGGAACATGAATGCCCGCTGGAACCAGCACAATACGCAGGGCGCCTGGCCCATGACTTCGCCAACGAACAACACGACCAGGCTGGACACCAGGGCCAGCAGCCAGGCAATCAGCAGCAGCGACCAGCCCTTGGGGAGAGGCTGTGAAGGGGACGGGGGCATCCGGTGAAATCCTTTTTCAAGAGGTAGGCGGACGCCATTCAACAGCCTGAAGCCACTACAGGGTCAAGGGTTGTTGGCGGTTTTTTGCGCCCACAAGCGGATCTGCTCCAGCGACGCCGTCGCCCCGCCGCAGACCACCACCAACACATTGCTGAAGGACTTGAGCGCCGCCCCCTTGTAGACCACCGCCAATGCCGCGCCGCAAGCAGGTTCCACCAGGATCCGGTGATCGAACAGGAAGCGCTCGCAAGCGTCCAGCGCCTGCTGATCGCTGACCAATTCGCTGTGGATGCTATGGCTGGCGAGGTAGTTCACCGCCTGATCGCACACGCGTTTGGCGCCCAGTGAGGTGGCGATCGAAGTGATCTGATCCAACTGCACCGGCTTGCCCACCAGGGTCGCCGCGTGGAACGAGGCCGCACCTTGGGTTTCGACGGCGATCACCGGCACGTCGTGCCAGCCATTACGCTGCAAGCCCTCGACGACACCGCAGAGCAAACCACCGCCGCCGACCGAGAGCACCACCGCATCGGGTTTTTGTCCGCTGGCGGCGACTTCATCGATCAGGCTGGCGTGGCCGGTCCACAGCAGCGGGTCGTCGAACGGATGGATAAAGGCGTCGTTGCCCTTGATCAGCCCTTGCGCCAGTTGGTTGGCTTCCTGCCAGGAGCTGCCGTGGACGATCACTTCGGCGCCTTCCAGCGCCAGCAGTTCCTTGGCCCGTTCGGTGGTGGTTTCCGGGACGACCACCACCACCGGCACGCCCATTTTGCGCCCGGCGTAGGCCACCGCCAGCCCGGCGTTGCCGCCCGACGACGAGATAAACCGCTGAGCACCGTTGGCCCGATGGATTTCGCAGGCGTGGCCGACACCGCGCAGTTTGAATGAGCCGCAGGGTTGCAGCGCGTCGAGCTTGAGGTTGACCGTGCAATGGGCGGCGATGCTTAAGGGGCGAGATTCGATCAGCGGGGTGTTGATGTGCAGGGGCATGAGGGTCGGGTCCAAAATAATGAAAAAGGATTCAGCGCTGCGCTGCGTTATCGCCGCGCAACTGATCGAGGTAGTTGTAAATGGTGAAGCGGGTCACCCCGAGGGCGGTGGCAGCTTTTTCCACGCCGCCCTTGACGATGAACAGGCCGCGCTCCTGCATCACTCGCACGGCTTCGACCTTGGCTTTTTTGTTCATCTTGCCCAGGCCGAGGGTGGCCAGTGAGTCCTGGATGATCTGCGCCATCAGCACTTCCATATCCCCCGGTTCCGCAGCCGGTTCACCGGTGGGTTGGAGCATCGGTTGCAGCTGTTCGAGGAAGGCTTGGGCGACGCTCAGGCCGGTGAGGTCGGCGTTGATGCAGAGGCTGGCGAAGGGGGTTGCGTTGCGGTCGCGAAAAACCACGGTGGCGCTGCGCAGATGGCGGCCGTTGACCAGGGTCGGGTAGTCGGGAATGACCACCGGGTCGCAGCCGTCGCTGGCGGCAGTGGCTGCGGTGACGGCGGCAAAGCCCTTGTCCTGCTCCGGCCCGCCGAGGATCGGGCTGCCGACCTTGCGCCCGGAAATATGCCCGTTGGCAATCGCCAGCACGGACTGCTGCGGGCGCTCAAGGTCGTGCAGGAGGATTTCGGTGTTGCGCCCGATCACACTGGACAAGGCGCTGATGGCGGCGCGCAACACTTGCAGGGTGGTGTGGCGTTCTTGGGTGGTATCAAGCAGCATGTGAAGGCGACCAATAATTCAACAGTATGTTGAAATATAGTCGCGCCGTTGATTTTCCGCAACCCTGGCCAGCCCCCAATTCCCCCCCATATCCCCCCCAATACCCGGCTTATGGCCAGTATTGATTGGATCCACTTTAGGGGGCTGCAACCCACGGACGTAAGGGCTCCGCAGTGCCGCAGAACAGGCCGAAAACCACGCTGGCACGGACTTTGCCCCATGCCCATTTAAAGGGCAAAGTGCCATCGACCCGGTAATGCCCTGTAGGAGCGAGCCTGCTCGCGAAGAACGTCAACGATTACGCGGACATTCAGAATGAACGCGGTGTCCGGAAGTTTTTCGCGAGCAGGCTCGCTCCTACAGGAAGTCATGCATTGCCATCGACACGAAGTATGCCCGGTACACACCCACGCAGGCAGTGAGGCGAACCGGATGAAAAGCAAACCCACCCCAACGTCCCCGTTCATGGAGCGTTCGCGCATTGCGTCAGCCATGTTCTATGCGCTGTACCTGATGGACGCCGGCGCATCGCCGATGGACGACGAGAGCCAGCCCTCTCCCACCGATCCGTCCTACTATCGGCCGCAGCCCGCCGACCCGGCCGCCGCGCTGCTGGAAATCAGGACCATGCCCGAGGCCAACCACGGCTCGCTGTCCCTACCCAATGGCGGCCAGGGCGACCGCAACACGCCGCGCACCGACAACGTCTTGCCGCCGGCGCTGCAGACTTCGTTCAACTTCCCCACCAACGGCAAGCCCAGCCCGTTGTTCGGCGCCGAGCCGTTCACCCAGCAGATTCTGTTGTTCGAGGAATTCGGTCCGGAAAAACTCGACCCGCAAACCCCGCCGGCAACTATGACCTTCCCGGTGCCAACCCTGGGGCCAATGCCGGGCCAAGACCCCAACAGCATCGCCCGCAGCGGGCCGGCGGGCACTGCGCTGGAAGCCTTCCTGCGGCAACCGGGGCTGACCCCCTACCCCACCCAGTATTCCAACGTGCTGGATCGCAACCCGTGGAAGGCGCAGATCGAAGCCTTCCTCAACCGCGCCCCGGTCGGCTCGCCTGCCGAAGGCCGGCCCGGCGGCAAGGGCTGGTCGCACCAGCGCTGGAACGAGTTCTACCCGCAGGCCGCGTTCAAGACTGTGCAAGCCGGTGCGCGGCAGAACCTCGGCCTGCGCGACAACAAACAGATGCATGGCTATGCCAAGGGTGAGTTCGGCCCGGGCGGGCTCTACTACCAGACCTCGGACATCCCCACCACCAAGGGCACGACCAAGGGCATCGACATTCGTATCCATCCGAAGATGCCGATCCAGAACCACAACTCGGTGTGGACCTTCGACGGCACCCTGCCGCCGAAACTGTTGATGGTGCGCTACGGCCAGCCGCTGCTGATGCGGCACTACAATGCCCTGCCGATCGACCCAGCCGCCAACAACGGCTTCGGCCTGCACACCATCAGCACCCACGAACACAACGGCCATAACCCGGCGGAAAGCGACGGCTATGCCAACGCCTTCTTCTTCCCCGGCCAGTACTACGACTACCGCTGGCCGGTGCAGCTGGCCGGCTACGACACCATCAACACCAAGGCCGAAGACCCGCGCGCGGCGTTCCCCTGCTCGCCCGGCGAGACCCTGTGGGTCAACGACATGGCGCCGTCGAAGAAGACCTGCGAGAACGGCAGCATCAAGATCCGCGGCGACTGGCGCGAAACCATGAGCACCCACTGGTTCCACGACCACATGCTCGATTTCACCGCGCAGAACGTCTACAAGGGCAATGCGGTAATGATGAACTACTACAGCGCCATCGATCGCGGCAACGAGACCTTCGAAGACGGCGTCAACCTGCGCTTTCCCAGCGGCAGCGCCATGCCCTGGGGCAACCGCGACTACGACGTCAACCTGGTTCTCGGCGACAAGGCCTGGGATGCCAACGGCCAGTTGTGGTTCAACCCGTTCAACACCGATGGCTTCCTCGGCGACCAGATGCTGGTCAACTGGCAGTACCAGCCATTTCTCAACGTGCGCGCGCGCAGCTACCGCTTCCGGATTCTCAACGGCTCGGTGTCGCGCTACTTCAAGCTGGCGGTGGTCCGCGAAATCAAGGGCACCAGCGGTGAATTCCAGGGGCCGTCCGGCTCGGGCGTGTCCTATGCGCGGGTGCCGTTCCACATGATCGGCAACGACGGCAACATCATGGAGCACGCGGTGCCGTTCGACGGCACCCTGGACCTCGATGGCGACGGCGACCTGAAGAACAACAACGCGATCCTGCCGACCCAGGCCATCGCCGAGCGCTATGACATCATCATCAATTTCGCCAAACACGGGATCAAGACTGGCGACAAGCTGTACTTCGTCAACGTGATGGAGCACAAGACCGGCAAGGGTCCGGAGAAAGACGCGGTGCCCTTGGGCGACGTGCTGTCCGGCAAGTACAAAGCCGAACTCAAGGACAGCAGCAAGGGCCCGAAATGGGACAAGGGTGACCCGGTGGTGGGCAAGTTCCTGCAACTGATCGTTAACGCCTACTCCGGCCAGGACCAGAGTATGGACCCGGTCGCCTACGAGCCCGCCAAACCCGGCAAGCCCGAAGGCAAGAAAATGATCCCGCTGACCATCAACCGCGACGATGCGGCCGACAAGGCCAAGCTCGAACTGGCGCGCCATCGCAGCTTCACCTTCGGCCGCTCCGACGGCACCGACCTGGCGCCCTGGACCATCAAGACCGATGACGGTTTCGGCTACAGCATGGACCCACGCCAACTCACCGCAGCACCGGCGCTGTCCACCGGGCCGACCGACGCCGGCTTCAGCGGCGACGGCACCTTGGAGGTGTGGAAGATCAAGAACGGTGGCAACGGCTGGAGCCATCCGGTGCACGTGCACTTCGAGGAAGGGGTGATTCTCGACCGTGACGGCAAGGCGCCGCCGGACTGGGAAAAATGGGCGCGCAAGGACGTGTTCCGCATCGGCCCGGAAGTCGACAGCTCGGTGGAAGTGACCATGGCCATTCGTTTCCGCGAGTTTGCCGGGACCTACATGGAGCACTGCCATAACACCCAGCACGAGGATTCGTCGATGTTGCTGCGCTGGGACATCGAGCACCCTGGCCAGTTCGAGCTGATGCCGACTCCGCTGCCCAGTTGGGACGGTGTCGAGTACGTCGCCACCGCTGCGCTGCCGACTTTCCGCACCGGCGGCAAGGGCAGCGGCAACCCTGACGATGAAGAAGAAGGCGAAGGGGGCGATGACGGCAGCGAGAACAAAAAACCGATTGCCGGCGCCGACAGTGCCAGCACTGCAGCGGGCGCACCGGTGACCCTCAACGTCCTGGCCAACGACAGCGATCCGGACAACAACCTGCCGCTGTCGGTGGTCGGTTTGAGTCAGCCGGACTCCGGCAAGGGCGTCGTCACCACCAATGGCACGACCATCACCTACACCCCACCGGCCACAGTGACCGAGGGCTTCACGGCAGTGTTCACCTATGACCTGCGCGATGCCAAGGGCGGTATTTCGGCAACGCCGGGCACGGTCACCGTCAACGTGCCGGCCACCGTCACCAGCAACGAGGACCTGCAGGTGACCAGCGCCAGCGTCACGGCGCGCAGCAACAGCCGCTACACCTGGGACCTGGCCGGTACGACGTCGAAGACCGACTCGGTGTTGACGGTGACTGCCGCGACCACCGGTGGGCCGGTCAGCCTCGGCACCGCGACCCTGTCGTCAGCCCCGACCGGCGCGCGCTGGCGGGTTTCGATCACCACCACCGGCAATGCCCCGGCGGCAGGTGCGAGCGTGACGATCAAGTCGTCTTCCGGCAAGACCATCACCGCCCCGGTCTCGGTGCGCTGAACGCGACGCTCTTGCACCCCGGCCCGGACGGTCGGGGTGCAAGGTTTTTTATCCGTAACCTGCACAGGACGCCCATCATGAGCACGTTATCCTGGACTGCACCGAACCCACTGATCCGCCTGCTGCTGTTGTTCCTGCTCGGCCTTGCGCGCTGGGTCAGCGCCGCCGAGGACGGCGACCCGGGCACGCCCTGGGGCAAGGATTATTTCCCCAACACCGCGCTGATCAACCAGGACGGCCAGACCCTGCACTTCTTCGATGACATGATCAAAGACAAGGTGGTCGCGATCAATTTCATCTTTACCTCCTGCACCGACTCCTGTCCGCTGGAAACCGCGCGCCTGCTGCAGGTGCAGAAGATCCTCGGTGACCGGGTCGGCAAAGACGTGTTCCTCTACTCCATCAGCATCGACCCGGAAACCGACACCCCGGAAGTATTGAAAAAATACGCCGAGAAATTCCGCATCGGCCCGGGCTGGCAGTTCCTTACTGGCAACAAGGACGACATCACCGCCCTGCGCAAAAACCTCGGGCTGTTCATCGACGGCATCGACAACGGCCGCAACAAGGACCACAACCTGAGCCTGATCATCGGCAACCAGAGCACCGGCCGCTGGATGAAATCCTCACCGATGGAGAACCCCTACATCCTCGCCGACCGCTTGAGCAAGACCCTGCAGAACTGGAAGCAACCGAGCACCAATACCCAGGATTACGCCAGCGCGCCGACCCTGCGTCCACCGAGTGCCGGCGAGCAGATCTACCGCACCCGCTGCTCGTCCTGCCACACCCTGGGCGACACGGCCAACGCCGGCCTGCGCGGCATCGGCCCGGACCTGATCGGCGTCACCCGCCAGCGCGACCCGCAATGGCTCAAGCGCTGGATCCGCGAACCGGACCAGATGCTCAGTGAAAAAGACCCGTTGGCGATGCAGCTGTACGCGCAATACAACAACCTGGCGATGCCCAACCTGCGCCTTGGCGACATCGAGATCAACGCCCTGCTGACCTTCCTCGCCGAAGAAACCGAACGCGTGCAGCCGGAGCCGCCGGTGGCGGTGGAGAACCACGAGGACCACATGCAACACGCCGGGCACAAGATGGCGCCGCAAGGCGGTTGAGGTCCATCCCACGCCAGGCACGATCAATCAGTAGACGCTCCCCCTCGCCGATGGGGGGGGGCAATGGTTTGGCAAGCGCCCCGCTCTCACCTGCGCGCCACCTTATACCTCACACAATCCCCATAAAAAATCTCACGCACTGAGGCCGGTTTCATACGCGATTTACTGTCATAGGTCTGCTCGGTAATCCCCAACGCCATCATGCGCATCCAAGGCTTGCTGAACTTGTAGGCCTGAATTTTCTGCCGCGCGGCATACAGCGACACTCCCGACAATTTCAGCTCCTGCGCCCGGGCCGCCGTGCCTGCGCCCCAACTGCAGACATAGCGGTCATTGGCCGCAAGCTCCTTGGCCTGGGCAGAAACCGCAACGCCGGCCAAGGCAAACGGGATCAATGCACTCATTACATTTCGCATTACCAGTTCCGTCTAACCGCCTGAATTTCGGCGATTTTGGCGAAATGTTTCAAGGACAGGGGCCAGCAATTTGCCTTATCGCTGGTTTTCCTGCTGCCACAAGGTCGGGAACAGCGGATGCTCCATCGGCACGTCTGCAGCCAGGGCTTCACGCAGCCCAGGAAACTCCGGCGAGGTGCTCCAGGGGCGTGGCGCGTGACGTACGTCATCACCCATCACCCGCACCGAAAACGCCCGACGACGGTTCTGCCCGCCGACCCCGGACGAAGCATGCAAGGTCAGCATGTTGAAGCACACCATGTCCCCGGGTGCCAATTCCCAGCCGAGAATCGGAAAATCCTCACGGTGATTTTCGATGTCCGGCAACTCTCCCAGCGAACCTTCGGCAAACCACTTGGCCTGGCTGTCGAGGAAGGAGCGCGGCATCAGCCATGGGCCTTTGTGCGAGCCGCCGATAAATTCCAGGGTCGAGGCCCGGGGCACCGGGTCCACCGGGATCCAGAAGCTGACCGTGTCCGAGCCGCTGATGTTGTAGTACGGCTGGTCCTGGTGCCAGGGCGTGCGCTGTCGGGTGTTGGGCTCCTTGACCAGCAGATGGTCGTGATACAGGCGCACCTGGCGGCTGCCGAGCAAGGCTGCGGCGATGGGGGCCAAGGCTGAGTTGAAGATGAAATCCCGATAGTCGGCGTTTTCCTGCCAGTTGCAGAAGTCCTCGAAGAACCAGCCCGGATCGCTGGCGCTGCTCGCCACTTTCGCCCGCGGACTGGGACTGGCCAGGTTGCTTTCGATGCCACGGGTCAACAGGCTGATCTGCTCGGGGCTGAAGGCATTGCGGATGCACACTGCGCCGTGGGTCTGGAAGGCACGCACCGCCTCGTCATCGATCGGGCAGGCGAAGCCAAGGTCATCGAGTCGGCTCATGTCACTCTCCATAGATGTCAAAGTTGAAGTATTTCTTCGCAATCTGGTCGTACTCGCCGGACTGACGAATGCTCGCCAGCGCCGTGTTCAGTTGCTCCTTCAACTGCGGTTCGTTCTTGCGAATGCCGATGGCCACGCCGTCGCCAATGATGCTCTTGTCGGTAATCGGCTCGCCGGCAAAGGCGAAGCCCTGGCCCTGGGGTGTTTGCAGCAAGCCGGCATCGGCCTGCACGGAAGCCTGGAAGCTGGCATCGAGACGGCCATTGATCAGGTCGGAGAACACCTGGTCCTGGGTCTGGTAGGTGTGAATGTTCACGCCTTTATTGCCCCACTGCGCCCGGGCGAAGCTCTCATGCAGGGTGCCCTGCACCACACCCACCGATTTCCCGGCCAGCGATTCGGCCGTCGGCAGCAGGCCGCTGTCCTTTTTCGCCACGAGGGACGACGGCGCGGTGTAGATCTTGTCGCTGAAATCCACCTGTTGACGGCGCACCGCAGTGGCGCTGAAGGCCGAGAGGATGGCGTCGAACTTGCGCGCCTTGAGGGCCGGAACCATGCCATCGAAATTCTGCTCGACCCAGATGCACTTGACCTGCAACTCGGCGCACAGCGCATTGCCCAGGTCGATGTCGAAACCGCTCAGCGATCCGTCCGGCTGTTTCTGCTCGAACGGTGGGTAGCTGGGGTCGACACCGAACTTGATCACCGGTTGTGCCTGGGCCAGCGGAGTGATGATCAGCCCCAGCAACAGGGCGCGAAAGGAGAGTCTGGATAGCTGCATGATGACCTCATTGTTATTGGTTTTTCGCGGTTTTCGGGTCGTTATTCAAGGGTTCAGCGGCAGGAAGGCTTCGGTCAACTTGACCCAGAAACCGGCGCCGCGCATCAGGATGTCGTCGTTGAAGTCGTAGCGCGGATCGTGGGCCATGCAGCTCTTCTCGCCGTCGCCATTGCCGATGATCAAGTAGCAGCCGGGACACTTCTGCAGGAAATAGGCGAAATCCTCACTGCCGTTGAACGGCACGATATCGTTCAACACTTCGCCCTCACCCAGCCAATCGGTGGCGACCTGGCTGGCGAATCGGGTCATCTCGGCGTCATTGATCAACAGCGGGTAGTCGGCACTGTAGTGGATCTCGGCGGTCGCCCCGAATGCCTGGGCCTGAGCATGGATCAACTGCTTGATCTGGCTTTCCAGCCGGTCGCGCACCGTGTTATTCAGGGCGCGCACCGAGATCAGCATCTGCGCACTGTCCGGAATCACGTTGGAGGCTTTGCCGGCGTTGATCGAGCCGACGGTGATCACGCTCATGTCCTGGGGCGAGACGTTGCGCGAGACGATGGTCTGCAAGGCCATGATGATGCTGGCGCAGACCACTACCGGGTCGACCGTCAGGTGCGGCATGGCGCCATGGCCGCCGACACCCTGAATGGTCACCGTGACCTGGTCGGCGGAGGCCATGAACGGTCCGGCGCGAAAGCCCAGTTTGCCGACCGGGTAACCCGGCATATTGTGCGCGGCGAACACCGCGTCGCAGGGAAACTGCTGCAATACGCCCTCCTCGATCATCCGCCGGGCACCGGCCAGGCCTTCTTCGGCCGGTTGGAAAATCAGGTGCACGGTGCCATCGAACGGGTGGTCGTGGGCCAGGGCATAGGCCGCCGCCAGCAGCATCGTGGTGTGGCCGTCATGCCCGCAGGCATGCATTTTTCCAGGGATCTTGCTGGCATAGGGCAAGCCGGTCTTCTCGAGGATCGGCAGCGCGTCCATGTCGGCGCGAATACCGATCACCCGTGAGCTGGTGCCTTTCTTCAAGGTGCCGATCACGCCGGTCTCGGCCAGCCCACGGGTCACCTGATAACCCCAGCGGGTCAGGCGTTCAGCTACCAGGGCGCTGGTCTCGACTTCCTGATACCCCAACTCGGGGTGGGCGTGGATCTGCTGGCGCAGTTCACGCATTTCCTGCTCGATCTCTTGCAACAACGGGAGGGTCTGGGACATGGCTGGCTCGATCCTTGTTGAACGCCAGGCAACTTTTGCGCAAAGTGCCCGGGCGTTTTCTGCTACGGTCTGGCAGCCCCTGGTCGATCTCGCGGGCTTGCTCGGTGTGGGTTCGAGCTTAAAGCGAGCGCGCAGCGGCCAACAGGCAATCGAAAGTCAACAGGGCAACCCAGGGTTAACAGCGGGGGCAAGCATGAAGTTCTACCAACTCAATGCACTGGTGGCCGTGGCGGATGCCGGCAGTATCCGTGGCGCGGCGAAACGCCTGGACACCTCGCCGGCCGCCGTGACCAAGGCCTTGCAGAAGCTGGAGGCCGATACCGCGACCCAGTTGTTGATTCGCAATACCTCCGGAATCGCCTTCACCGAGCTGGGCAAGAAGCTGCTGATCCAGGCGCGCCTGCTGGTGGCGCAGATGGTCAGCGCGCGCCAGGTGCTGGCCGACAGCAGCGGCGAGTTGGTGGGGCGCTTGTCGGTGTCCGTGACGCCCTGGCTGGCAATGACCCTGATGCCCAAGGCGATCGTGCGCTTTCGCCAGTTGTTCCCGCAGGTCCAGCTTGAGCTGTATGAAGGCCTGTCATCGGTGGCCTGCCCGATGGTCCGCGATGCCAGTGTCGACCTGTTCATCGGCCGCCTGGATACGCGCTTTTCCAGCAGCGACCTGACCTACCTGCCGCTGTTCACTGCCGACTGTGCGGTGGTTGCCCGCCAGCAACATCCGCTGGCCGACAGCCGGAGCATGGCGCAACTGGCGGCAGCGGACTGGATCATGACCTCGCAGCAGGACAGCACGATTTCTACTCAGGGCCATGTGCATTTCGCCCATTCGCTGTCGATCACCCTGAGTCTGCTGCGCGACACCGACATGCTCAGCGTCTTTCCCTGGCCGCTGGTGGAGTTTTGCGCCCAACGCGAAGGCCTCACCACGCTGCCCTTGCGCGAGCCGATCGGCAGCGCCGCGGTCGGCGCCATCAGCCGCAGCGGCCAGCCGTTGCGCCCGGCGGCGGAGCGCTTCCTCGAGTGCCTGGTCGAGACTATTCAATTCGAAATGGGCCACGCCCAGTCGCCGTATCGACGCATGTTGCAGACGGTCGATTTGCTGATTTGACAGCAAATGCCGGGTTAATCCGCCAAACACCGGACTCGGCACCTTGTCCCAAAGCAGCCAGCGTCTGCCGCCCATCGCCACGCGCCTGGACGCGCTGGGCCGCACCTTTCATCCTTGATTGACGCTGCATCGTCGGGCGCTCAACCAATACCGCAGCCTGCCGCTGACAGGAGGCGAGCATAGCCGAGCTGTTCCGATGCTACGCTTGGACTTCGGTAAACAGAGTCCACGCAATGCCATTTGAATCCTCAGTCCCCGGCTATTCGAGGGCGCGACCATGACGCGCAGGTTGATCGTGGGCGTCAGCTTGCTGGCGGTTGGCGTGGTGAGTTTTGCCCTGCTGCAGTGGATCGTGGTGGTTCCGCCCAGGCACGATGCGCTGTGTTCCGATGCCCGGCAGGCGCTCAAAGGGGTGGAAATTCGCGCGCGGGCGATGGCGGCAGGCTTGTCGCTGGATGATTACACCCAGGAGGAGGAAGCCAAGGTCGCGGCGCTGATCCGCGCGCTCGACAGCGCTCACAGCGAAGCGGAGGTCAATGCGGTGATCGACGCTCACGCGGCCGCCATCGAATCCCAGGTCGCGGCCCTGGATGCCGAGGTGGATACCCGTGGCGATCAAGTGTTTCTCGAGCAACGCCTGGTCAAGCAACGGATTCCGGTCGACGTCAAGCTTGAGCTGCAGCGTGCAGCCAAAGCAGTGAATCTGGCGTGTAATTAGCCGTTGCCCCACAGGTATTTACACGTAGAATTGGCGCCTTCATGACTACGAGTTCAGAAAATGGAAGTTCACTCGATCCTCGCGTATACCCTGGTCGCCGCGGTCTCCGTCGCCAGCCCTGGCCCCGCCACCCTGATGGCACTGCATAACAGCCTGGCCTACGGCACAAAATCCACCCTGTGGTCGACGCTGGGCAATATCAGCGGACTGTTCTGCATGTCCGCCGCCGCGATGCTGGGCCTGGGCGCCCTGATCGCCAGTTCCGAGTTGATCTTCAATGCAGTGAAAATCGCCGGCGCGGGCTATCTGTTCTATCTCGGCGCCAAACAGTTGCTGAAAAAGACCCCGCTGATCACTGAGCCGATCGAAGGCCAACCCGGCACCCAGGCACCCTCGCGCCTCAAGCTGTTCAAGTCGGCCTTTCTCACGGCGGCGACCAACCCCAAGGCGACGATTTTTTTCACCGCGCTGTTTCCTCAGTTCATCGACCAGAGCGCCGCACTGGTGCCTCAGTTCCTGGTGCTGACCCTGATTTTCATGGCGCTGTCATTGCTTTCCCTGAGCCTCTACGCCCAACTCGCCTCCCGCGCCAAAGGCGTGCTGACCCGCCCGCTGTTTTCCCGCTGGCTGAATCGGATTGTGGGTTCGACCTTCATCTTTTTCGGCACGGCCATCATGACCATGCGTCGACAAACGGCCTGACACCGCTCAGTTGGCCAGCGCCTCGGGAAAAACGCTGGCGCCCTGCTCCGCCAGCCGATTGCGCCCGCTCATCTTGGCGTCGTACAACGCCTGGTCCGCAGCCTCGATCAAACCTTGCAGTTGGGCCAAATGCGCGCCTTCGGCGGTGGCAATGCCGATACTGACGGTGACGTGGCCAAACGGGCTGGTAGTGTGGGGAATGTTGGCCTGCTGCATGCGATCGAGGATCAATTGCGCCACCACCCGCGCACCCTCACGGTCAGTGTTGGGCATGATCACTGCCATTTCCTCCCCGCCGTAGCGCGCCACCAGGTCAGAGGGACGGCGTACGCTCCCCTCGAGAACGCGGCTGACCGCCTGCAGGCAAGCGTCGCCGGCCACGTGTCCAAGGCTGTCGTTGAAGCCTTTGAAAAAGTCGATATCAATCATCAACAACCCCAGCGAGCTGCCATCACGCTGCGCTCGACGCGTCTCCATGAGCAAGGCTTCGTCGAAACAGCGGCGATTCGCCAGGCCGGTCAGGGCATCTTTCATCGCCAGCATTTCCAATTGCCGATTGGAGTCGAGCAACTGTTGCTGAGTGCTCAATAACTCGGACTCGACCTTGATTCGCCGGCGGATATGCAGAATCAGCAGCCAGCCAATGATGCCGGTGAGCGTCAGCAAACTGCCCGCCAGTCCAGCGGACATCAGGGATTCCCGGCGCCACGCGGTCAAGGCTTCGCGTTTGCCCAGCGCCACGGTGGTGACCAGCCCGAGACTGTCGCTCTTGCGAAACGCGTAGAGTCGATCCACGCCATCCAGAGTGGAAGTGAGGGACGCGGTCCCCATCGAGTGATCCACCAGGTACATGGCAAAGATCGGCGACTGCGAGAAGTTGCGGCCCATGTCCTGCTCACGGAAGGGATAGCGCACCAGCAGCGTGCCGTCAGCGTCTGTCAGGCTGATGGCGCCCTCCTGTCCGACATCGATCTGGCCGAATAGCCGCAGGAAGTTTTCCACGCCCAGGGTCACTGCCACCACCCCGGCGAAGGTTCCATCAGCGTCATTGAAACGCCGGCTGACGGTAATCACCCATTCGTTGCTGGAGCGGCTGCGAATGGGTGGACCGATAAAGGGCTCACGCGAGGGGTCGCTGCGGTGATGAATGAAATAAGCGCGATCGCTGCTGTTGGCACCGACCGGGATCGGTCGATTGGAGGACATCAACCAATGCCCATGCCTGTCATAGATGGTCACGCCGCTCAACTGCGGCATCAAGGGTTGCTGGCGTCCGACCAGCACGTTCAGCCGCTGGATGTGTGCGGGGTCGCTGCCTTCGGTTTCAAGACGTTCGACAAGCCCGAGCAACAGCAAGGAGCTCTGGCGGACGATGCCATCGCTGTAAGTGGACAGCGCCTGGGTGAGGTTCAAGCCATGGATATTCGCCTCATCCAGCACTCGCTCTCGGGAGTCCATGACTTTCCACAGAGTCAGCGACGCCAATGAACAGCCGACAATCAGTAGCAGCAGCACAACAAGATGAAGGTCACGTCTCACATCAGTACCCAATGGAAAATCCGGTTCCAGGCATAAACAGGCGTATGTCCTCGCCGTGCGTAAGGATACAAGCAGACCAGCGGGGAAGCAGCAACAGATTTGCGCCCGTGGAGCGGCACCGCATCAACTGATTGGCAAACCCAGTGCCACCGTTCAAAGCGCTCTGGAACGGCCATTTCAAGGAAAATGGAAATATGTGCCGCGCATCCTTCAGCACTTTAAACAACAATTAAACGACGAGCATTTTGCCAGGCGGTCCCTTTTAACTCTAGGTCTGAGATTATCTTTACGTCTATCATGGGAAAATTTTAATAATAATGAGTTCTTTAAACAGGGAGCGGGATGTCAACAATGACTTCACTCATGGAGCCGAAGACCTCTGCTGCCCAACCCCAGTTTGCACATCCTGAATATCGGCCGGACATTGACGGGCTTCGTGCAGTCGCGGTCCTGGCTGTCGTGTTTTATCACGCGTTCCCGGTCTGGCTCAAAGGTGGGTTCATCGGCGTTGATGTATTTTTTGTCATCTCCGGATATTTGATATCGATTATCATTTTCAAAAATCTGGAAAGCGGCTCATTCAGGTTTTCCGAGTTCTACGGACGTCGTATAAAGCGAATTTTTCCGGCACTGATTCTGGTTCTTGGGTCCTGTTGTTTGTTTGGCTGGTTCGTGTTGTTTCCTGACGAGTATTCTCAGTTGGGCAAGCATTTGGCCGGTGGTTCTGCATTCATTTCCAACATCGTATTGTGGGATGAAAGCGGCTACTTCGACACTTCCGCTGAAATAAAACCCTTCCTGCACTTATGGTCGCTCGGCATCGAAGAGCAGTTTTATATTCTCTGGCCGTTAGTATTGTGGTTGGCCTGGAAGAAACGAGCCAACGCTCTGTCTTTGATAGTCGTCGGCTGCTTGCTGTCGTTTGGTCTCAACATAAACAACATTCACAGCGACCCGTCCTCAACATTCTATCTACCGCAGACCCGGGCTTGGGAACTGCTTGCCGGATCGCTGCTTGCCTACTTGTCAATCTATCGAAGCCCATCGATAGACAAAATAGCGCACATCACAGACTCGGCTTTATGCAGAATCTTCTTCAACCCTGCGCCAAGTCCAAACGGCAATACACTCAAAAATACGCTCTCCATTACCGGTATTGCCCTTATCGGCAGTGGCTTGCTGTATATCACCAAAGAAGACGCCTTCCCAGGTTGGTGGGCGAGTCTTCCGGTGGCAGGAGCATTTCTGATTATTGCGGCGGGGCCAGATGCCTGGATCAATAAGAACATCCTCGCCAGCAGACCATTCGTCTGGTTTGGCCTGATCAGCTTCCCGCTTTATCTCTGGCACTGGCCGCTTCTGGCATTCGCGCGGATCATTCAAGGCGAAGTACCCGCCAGAGAAATCAGAATCGCGGCTGTCGTCATTGCGATCGTTTTAGCCTGGATGACCTACCGGTTTCTTGAGCGTCCACTACGCAACAATAAAAGCCGATTCAAGACGCCGACTCTGATTATCCTGATGGCAAGCATCGGAGTGGCCGGCCTTATCATTTTCAATCTGGATGGACTTCCGCGACGCGAGGCGGTTAAAAGCGCAGAGGCGTTCAATAGCCAATTTGTCGGACCGCTATGGAAGTTCACCAAAAACGACACCTGCATTAACCGCTACCCATTCAAAGAGGCGGAGTCTTACGGCTGGTGGTTTTGCATGACCAATCGAGATGAAAAGCCGACGATCCTGTTACTGGGCAACAGCTATGCAAACCATTTATTTCCAGGTCTTGCGGCGAACAAAAAGACAAGCCATCAAACAATTCTTTCAATCGGCGCCTGCGCTCCCAATGCGGGCGAGCCTTCTGATGAAAATACAGAGCCGACGACAACGCCGTGTTCTGGCAATCGGGCCTACCATCAAAAACTCCTGATTAACAGCATCATTGAAAAAGACAAAACAATAAAATATGCCATCCTCGACGGCCTCGACAAGAAGCCCGATGAACGCGCCAAGGCTAGCGTTGAAGAACGGGTAGCCTACCTTGAAAAAAATGGTATCCAAGTCATACTTTTCGTCCCGCACATTACGACAACGCACGACCTGAAAAGCTGTTTTTCTCGCCCACTCAAGCGTGGCCCGAGTGCTTGCGACGTTAGTCAACACGCTCGAGAAACGGCGATGAATGACTTCAAACCAATGATCGACAGTATCCTGAGCAAACACCCGAACGTACGAGTATTTGATCAGAATGAGCTGTTCTGCAACTTCCTCGGTTGCTCTCTTGTAAAAAACGGGATGCCTCTGTTCAGAGATGAATACAGTCATTACTCCGAGTACGCGAGCACCGAAGTGGCAAAGTTGTTTGTCATCTGGGCGGAGAAAAACTTACCGGGAATTCTGGAAAAATAATCAGCGACCAGGTGTCCGGGCAGGCTCGTAAAAGGGTGGTCTGCGCATTTTCGGCAACCCATCGTCAATGACTTGAATTGCGAGATGAGCAGTCTGCCCTCCACGGATGTTGCAGCCGGAGGGCAAACCGATTCAGTTTTAGCCGCTAAGGGTTATTGCACGCCTCCTCTAACTGCCGTTGGTCACGTCGAAACGATCCAGATTCATCATCTTGAAGGGCAACCCTGAGGGCCGCGCAGGCTGCGGCTTTCAGGCCTTAAAAAATCCCCCTTTGGGGTTTGTATGGCTCAGTTTGGCTACGCAATGACAGCTTTATGTCAGTATTGCATTCCCCTCTCCGGCGTCCTGCCGAACGAACACCCCACCCCCAATCCCCCTGCTACGCTGAAAACTCCACGGAGGATTCGCGATGCCAAATTCTGACCTGCTCCCTTCCCTGCTATACAAGATCAACGAAAACCAACTCGCCCTTGAGGCCGCCATCATGGAGCTTTCAAACTGGGTGGAGGCTCGCGGCTCGGCTGACGTCGCCGAAAACGTGCGCGGCGCCCTAGTCACGATCGACCGCAATGAGGAGTTCATCAAGCTCTCGCTGGCAGTGCTGATGGCGCCAGAGTGAGACGGCGCCCCCTAGCGCTTGCCCAAAGAGACTCTTTCGGCGAGAACTTTACCTTGACCGTTCAGCGGGAGGGATAACGCGGCAAGTAGTCTTACGGCATTAATTACTGGCATTATGCCGCCAAACTAAACATGGACTGGTTAAGTCATGAAGCCGTCGTTTCCGCTGCTCTTTCTTCTCATCGCCCCCCTGAGTGGTTGCATACTGGACCCCATCACGATGGTTGGGGACACCATGACGACCGCTATGATGGCGGCTGGTCCCAGTGATGAGGAGAGGAAGGCCGAAGACGACGCCAGGCTGTTGCCAATACTGGTAGCGGAGGATCGTAAAAGCTCGTGTGACATTCTCACGTCAGTTTGGCCGGAGACCAGAGCATATCTACTAGAGAACTCACCTGTAGGAGCTGTTGCCGTCCAAGCTCGCGAACAAGTGATCGCTGAAAAAGGCTGCGTCGTTCCTAGCCCGCGCGCACAAGCCACTGCCCAAGCCCAGCCGGGCGATGTTGTAGGCGTGAATAAGCAAGCAGCCGCAGCCCCATCATCGGCAGTGTCGGTCACTACCGGTTCAGCGTTAAGCACAAACACCCTACCGCTACCCTCAGCTACCCCTCCCTCAACTGGAAGCCTTGGTGTTCACGTCACTCCAATAACCCCGCGAATTATTAGCGCGTTCGGCCTACCTACGTCCTCCGGTGCGTTAGTGCTAGGCACTATATCGGGCGGAAGCGCCGAAAAAGCTGGATTTCAAGCAGGGGATGTAATTATTGGAATCTCAGGGATGCAAGTGGAAAATCCAAATGAGCTTGCGAGCATTACCGCGAAACTAACGCCCGGATCGACCACCAGTGTGCGGATTTGGCGATATCGAGAGGCAATGGATGTAGCCGTAACAATCTCAGCATCTCCAAATTCTCAATGACCCCATGCTTCCATTTTGACGCTCACGGTGATGATGACGCCTGAGTGACGATGCATATCATGGATTGTTGTGCGGATTAGCTGGCTATTCTAAATGCGGTAAACAAGGGGTTTCAGCGCTCCCTGCAACCCCTAAATACCCCTGCTGGGAACATCGATTGGTACAAAAAGTGGTACGAGATTCACTCCCTCCTCATGCGTCCTGCCTACCGCTCATCACCTAAAAACCCTGAGTCACGACAACGCGCCACCAGCAAGGCGGAACTGTTTGAGCAAGTCCTCGAGCCGGTGTTCGCGCTGGCCATAGCCGGCATCTGGCAGGCTGGCCCAGATGTTCCGGCACTTCTTGATAGCGGTTTCAATCCGTCCGGCATGCACGTCCGGCAGCGCCCGGCATTCGCGAACGTGCTGCAGGACCAGTAGGTCCTGGCTGATCGTGCTGAAGTCCGCAGTTTGAGCAGCGCCCGGTAATGCGGCCAGTCCTTGAGCATCTGCTGGTACCGTCCGGAGGCGTTCGAGGTTAGGCCCTTGCTGTTGATGACCTTGGACTTGCGGCCCCGGGCAAAGGGGTGGTCGGTAAAATCCTTGAATACCTCGAGCTTTCCGTCGATGCCGGTGACGATCAAGTCGTAGCCATCCAAGGCGGTGGTAGGGGAAGTTCCAGCACCTTCCGCCCAAGCCAGCATATCGAGGAAGGCCAGTGCATTGCGACATTCAAAATTTCGTGTAGATTCCTGGGGGAATGATGGCAAATAGCCTGGAGCCGCTCACATGAAAGAATCATTTGACCTGACAACCAAGGAAGGTCTTGACCAAGCGACATCAATCCTCAAAAAAGTTGGACCGTTAGCTGTGCTGCTCAATCCAGCATTAGCCCTGGTGTACGCAGGGCAAAAGCTGATGAAAGAAACCTCTAAAAGCAACTCTATTGATGCTCAAGCTCAAGCAGCCGTGGATATAATCAAGGCAGGGAAAGCAAGCGGAGCTAAACGAGTCAAAGTCACGCTCGACCAGAAGGCAGGGGCGAATCTGAGCGTACCTATTGACGGTGTAAATGTCTCAGCGATGGTCGGTAGCAACGGCAAGATGACACTGGACGTTGAGTACTAGGGGCTCCACCTGCCCGTCTATTGCGCTATTGGCACACGATAGACGCAGCCAAGAGCAACCAACTCGATCCCACCACCTCGAAAAACTACGAAATCGGGCTCAAGGGGCAATCATTCGATGGCCGCATGAACACGTCATTCGCGATCTACCGCATCGAACAGGACAACACCGCCGTCTACGACGAGAACGGCATCAACAATGGCCCGCCCGGCACCGACGCCACCTGCTGCTACGTCAATGCCGGCGGGGTAGTAAGCCAGGGCTTCGATGCCGAAATCAGCGGTGAAGTTGCCAGCGGTCTGCAACTGATGGCCGGCTGCACCTACAACCACCTGGCGGCCAAGGATGCCGAGGAAAGCCGCAGCACCTTCGAAGGCGTCACTCCCAAGCATCTGCTCAAGGTCTGGGGCACCTATCAACTGCCAGGCACGCTGCAAGACTGGAAAGTCGGCCTCGGCGCCATCAGCCAGAGCGCCACCTCCAAACGCGGCTCGGTCACGCCGTTCAACCCGACCTCCGGCCAGTTCGACGGCGACCCGGTCGACTACAAATTCCGTCAGTCCGGCTACACCCTCTGGAGCGCGAGCATGGATTACCAGATCGACAAGAACTGGTCCGCCACACTCAACGCCAACAACCTGTTCGACAAAAAGTATTACTCGACGGTGGGGACTTCCGCCTACAACAACTTCTATGGCGATCCGCGCAACTTTATGTTGAGTGAGCGGGTGTGCCAATGGCGATACCTGACGGGGTGTTGCACACTCGATTAAACATCCCGGCTGCTATGCTCTTCTACTGACAAACGAAACGCCCTGCCACCGTCAGATTTGTCACATACCCCGTATGCAAATAGGGAGGTCAAGAGCATGACGCATGCTACCCAGTCATCAGGCACCTTAGCGGGGCTGCAGGCGATGTTGCGTACAGCTATCATGGTCGGCGTCTTGACCCTGTTGTCTGGCTGCCTGGTGTCTTACAAACCGCTCTTTGAGTCATCGGTTTACCCCTTCCCAAGTGGTACCCAACTCCTCGTTAAATCAAGCGTTTTGCCCAAGGGCTCCCAGGAAGTGTTCGAGCTGACCGCGGAAAATGACGGTTATACCGCCAAGTCCAAAGAACGATCGCTTCGTTTCAAGCTACACCCCTTGGACGACAGCACCTGGTTAATGATGATCGAATTCAGCGAGGTGGAAAAACCGTCCATTTACCAATACCTGCTTCTCAAGTCACAGGGCACCAGCGCAGCAATCGGCCATGTATCCAAGAAAGATTTTCTGGCGTGGGCGAAGGCCAACAACATCGTGACTGGCTGGGTAGAGGAGGAGGACAGTATCGACGCAGGCTCTATCGAACTGGTCGTGAGAGCCTTGGGCGATCTGGTCGACTGGTCAAGCACGTCGCAGTCCCTTGCCCTAGAGGTTTTCACTCCCGAAAGACGGCGTGTGGAGCAGTTAATCGCCGACAACAAAAAATTTCAGGAAGAAGTTTTCGCTGAAATTGAGGCCAATATCACGGCGGCCAGGAATGAAACCGTCCATCATGAACAAGTACTTAGAGACCTCTGCGGCGGCCGAATTTGTCACCCCCTGGAAGGTGGCCGTACCTTATACCGCACTGAAACTTACTCCCCCCCGGTTTGGTATTACCAAGACGGCCGGCTGGCACCCGAAGCAGAGTGGCCAGAATGAAAAGATCCTCACTGACGTTTACCGTGCTGACACTGTGCTTCTGGATCAGAAGTGAACCGACAATGGCCAATGATGCACAACTGGAAATCTGCAGCGCCAAGGACAAAAACACTGCCCTTCTTATAGCTGTCGTTCATCGCAACTATGCGCTGTATCCGCTGGGGGATTCCTGGATCGCCAGAGGTTGGTGGACGATCCAGCCCGGCGTGTGTCAAACAGTGGGAGCACTGGCCATCGGTATGCCGGTGTATCTAAGTGTCAGGCGCTCAACGAACATTGGCCCACTTGTGAACCACTACGACCTGCACAACGGTCCAGTCCCCAATAACACCTCGGTGGGCATCGAGCGATTTTTCTGTGTTCAACCCCAACCATTCGACCGCGTTCGACCCAGTCTAATCGAACACGGCACATGCCCTTCTGGCTGGCACAAACAACTTTTCAATCTGTACATCTTCGTCGAGCGGAATACACAATTTAAATTGACGTTGTGATGCTCGTTACGCATGTTGAAGAGATTGGACAATACTCAGGTGAATTCGCGCAGCTTGCCGAAAACTATGTGACGCCCACTTTTCGGCACGCACAAAAAACCCCGTAAATCATCGATCTACGGGGTTTTCAATAGTGGAGGCCGAGGTCGGAATCGAACCGGCGTAGGTGGATTTGTAATCCAGCTTAATATTCATATATTTCAATAGGTTAGCTCAAGAATCGTTCCGTAATCTGTTGATTTAGAACAAGCTACAGCCCACGAAATTCAAAGGTCGCATATTGGGTTACGGAACGGATTTCTGCGCCTTAGCGCATTTTACGCTTGCACGTTACCATCTCCTTGAAGCCACCTACTGCTACGATGAGACGATCATCGAGGAATACCAATGCCGAATTCAGACCTGCTCCCTTCCCTGCTGTTCAAACTCAACGAGAACCAGCTTGCCCTTGAAGCCGCCATCATGGAGCTTACTAATTGGGTCGAGCTACGAGGCTCAACTGAAGTCGCCGAAAACGTTCGTGGAGCTATGGATACGATCGACCGAAACGAAGAGTTCATAAAATTAACGCTCGCAATGCTGATGGCGCCCTAAATGACAGGATTTGATAGGTTACAGGCACTTGGTTTGGGATATGTCGACTGATTACAATGCCTGAAACCTTCCAAATATCACGCATTCAGCACCAGCTAAACATCCACCACCTGAGCGGCCGGAGAAGCTTTTTTGCACATCGAACTTAGCACCGGCTGCTCCATCCACCTAAACTTTTGCTAATCTAAGGACCTTACACCTCTACTACGGGCACAGGAGTACCCAATGAACGCGCCTGGTGAAAAGCTCATAGCTCTAATGTGGAAAACTCTTGTTAAAGACGGAGCTGGATCTTTACTCAAGCCTCTACAAATTCGCAGAGAGAGCCGCGCAAACGCAGAGGCCCGCCGACACGAACTCTTGATGCTTGCGCAAATCGAAATGGACGTGGCAGATGTGCGTGCCGGACGTGCGCAATATCTTCCGGATGGCTCATTAAAAAAAACCGGTAACGAATATAAAGAACTATCCTCTCCAAATGGCGCTTTACGAATAGAGCCATCCTTAAGCCTTCATCCCGATCTCATTACATCGAAAAACCATGCAGAATTTATTCGCGAAGAAATAAATCAATGCAAAGCGATTATTTATGCCGAAATGCAACTTAGCGACGATACCCAGCCACCCTCATCTGAAGAGATAGATAATGACTGGCTGCACGCTTGGCGAGACCATGCCGGGAAAACATCGAATGAAAATATACAAAAGCTCTGGGGAAGCGTACTCGCAGGAGAATTAAAATGCCCAGGCTCTTACTCATTGAGAACTCTTGAATTCTTAAGATGCCTATCTAAACAAGAGGCAGAGCTAATTCAGAGAATTGCTCCATTTGCGTTATACTCGCAAATTATATGGAGAAACATTAAAACACTAGAACAAGCTGGGATCTCATACGGAGCCTTGCTGAAACTTCAAGAACTCGGGATCATTTTTGGAGTCGAAACAGACTCCACAACCATGGATTTCAAAAGCACCGTTCCTGATAAATTTGTTAAGACTTTCACCCTTCATGGGCGGGTAGCAATTGCAACGCACCAAGATAAATACAAAATCGTAGATTTACCTGTAATCAATATCACGACGATCGGACGAGAAGTTATTAGATTGGGGCAATACCAACCGAACGCCCCCTACTTCTCATCACTTTGCAAAACCATAGCAGATAAAGGGTTTAGCGTCGAAATCGGCGACTATATCGAACATTCAAATGAACAGATAGGCGTGATGAATGTGGAGGTTTTCAAACCCTGAAAGGCAATAGGTCGAAAATGACAAAAACGAATACAAAACAAAATACAAAACAAAAAGACTGTATGCAGATACATCCGAGTTAAGAAAACTCGGATGACTGATTAACCATCTTAAGCAGCAGCGCTCGCATGTGGATTTAGCTTAACTTCGCATTCACCACCCGACATTCTCACTTGGATATGCCCCATAGTCTTAGTCACGACACGCCGAGCTTTTGCGACCAATAATAAATTCTCTTCAACTGCGCGACTACGAGCCGGAGCTTTCACTTTTGGCTGAGTAGTAAAAAAAAGACTCTCAGAAAAATCCTTTATTCTCTGAATGTCCTCCTCTCGGGGCAGCGACGACTTATCGAAGGTTGTCAAAATTGAGATTGGTTTAACGCGAAGCATTTTTTTCACAACATCATCAGAGTGTCCATTTTGAGAGCCGTGATGAGGCACCTTAAATACCGCAGCTACAGTCTGAGGCTTTTTCTTATCGAGAATTACCGCCCCCCAACCTAACGCCGGATCGCTAGAAACCTCTAAATCCGAGCCCAGCAAGACAGTATCCGTTCCATTACAGATATGTAACGCTATCGCACACAAATTTGGGTGAAGTTTATTTGCTAACTTCCTAAACTGCGTCTGCGACTCTAGAAAAAACTCACTAAACAATAATCTCGATTGAGCGACAGCACGACTCGACGGTGACAATGAATGAACGATAACCCCATTCTTTCGGTACAAAACTTGATTTGCACCGACAAATTCTACATGCCGATGCCCTACTGATCTTATTATTTTGGCAATTTCATACGTACTAGGCTTAGCCCTATCAACTATAACATCGCCCAAAGCATGAGCCAGCGTATAGGAAATGGACTCCTCATATGTCAACGCACCCGAAATGAAAACCTCCGCATCCTGGCAAGTTTCAATGAGGGTATTTGCGCCTGCAATATGGTCATCGTGAAAATGTGTAATTACAATTACTTTAACTCTATCTGGCGTGACACCAATTTTCCCTAAGTAGTCGAGAGCTACAGGTACTTTGTTTTCAACAGTGCATGAGTCTACAACCATCCACTCATTTTCGCCCAGGTGGGCAACGATACATTCACCTGTACCTGGTCCAAAGAGGGATACTTCGAGTTCAGCGACTGCAGGCGGCTGAAAATTAATGTCCATGAATTATTTTAGACAATCCTTTGCTCAAATGCTTAATTTCTTCAATCGTCTCTGCGGAGATTGGAGGAAGCCTTCTAAAACGAAGTTCGTACTTATTAACCGCCGGACCAATTTTGCCGTTCTTCTCTGAATACTTACGATACTTACCAACATTCCAGAAAAAAACCGCACCCTCAGTTATTAAGCCAAGATCAGAATTAATAACACTTTCGTAGCCGATCACAACTTCTTCATCTGGGTTTGAGCGACAGGTACGATCAGATATTATCGCGACAAACTCTCTTTGCTCTGGAGAGTTCTCAACCACCCGCCCCTCCCAAGTCTGATATATCTCTGACCATACTGAAGCTTTCTTAACTACAGACTCTGGAGCTCGGACGGCACGCATTTCACCCACCTCACTAGCTGAAGCAGCAACAGGGGCTTGATCAGCAGAGGAATATCCAGAACGCGAGCGTTTAACAATATTAAACTCCTGACGCCTCGATACACCCTCACTACTTCGCAAAGAAGCAAAGCTTTCGACAGACTCGTCAAGTGCGGTATCAAAATTCAATCTCGCGAGCGCCATAAGTAGCTATTCCTTCCAGGCTTGGGACAAAATAGAGTCGACCAAATGAGCTTGATACTCAAGTGACTGCTGCCAATATGCCGAAACAATGGCTATTGGATCGAAAGCGTGAATATCTGAACCTTTGTTTTTTGACGGAGGTCGTCGATTATTTTCAATTGGCTTTGAATCGAAATGATTATTTAGTGAAAAGCGAGTAGTTTGTGGCTGATCCAACCATCCGACGGTAAAGTTATAAACACCAACTTCTCCGGAGGGTTTGTTTAACTGCATTTGAACAGACGCCATACCTGCATTACCCGATTCAGGCATAGCTTCATGCCAAACACTTTTTGGAGTAATCAGATCACCAATTTTATGCCAAGCATCTAAACTCTTGAAATAAATATCGCTGTATAAATTCAACCCCAACGCCGTAACACCAGCCCCTTTCAAGGCCGCTAATATTCCAAGAGCGATATCTTGTATTTTATAATCAAACGATTCGTGATTAGATCGAAGAACCAAAGTCCCAGGTTGAATCTCGACAAATATATTAGCTAAAGAAAACTTGGTAAGCTCTTTATATACCAATTCAATCGCTAAGCTTTCGTCGATATCCTCCTGTGGAATCATTCCCTGTTTGACAAACCAGTGAGGAGACATCAATAGCGGGTCGAACTGCCCCACCAAGACGATACTCGACTCTCTTTGTTTGACTTCCAACTGCTCCATTTCACGCATCCAATTAGGTTTGATGATCAGGCCACGATGACTAAAAAAGTCCGGTATCCACCCCTGACGCGTGGTACCCCTTTGAGCATCACCTCGGGTACAACCAAAGGCAGTGTAGACGCACGCTCGCAAACACAGACAGGTCGACACCTCCCCGCTGGTTTCATGCAAACCTCGCGACTTTAGACGCCCCGAGCAATATCAGGGGGCCACTATAGTAACCCCCCCCTTTAAGATCAAGGCAAATCACTGCACACATTTGAGCTTGGAGCTCACTCTAGCTCGGCATTTGGCTAGGGCAACCCTTCATCGCAAAAATTCCACTCCATTACCTACCGCTCGCTCTCCTTCTCGAAAATCTGCTGAGACCTCCCCTATACCAGCGTTGGGGAGGACCAAGCAAATCAGCGCGAAACCGTTTGCGCACGCGCAGATGATAAAAACTGTCCACTCAACTCGATCGCATGCTCATCACTGCTCTGCACCCCCGAATACCGATATTTCTGGCTTCTGGTACCAGCCTTACTTACTCAACTTAGGCTGCAGGATCACCCGAGCCAGCATTACCAGAACTCCAAGAACGCCGTAGGCTACCGGCGGCAGCACCGCCTGTAACTGAGGCAGCAATTGCTCAGCCATGCCCAGTGCGGCAATCGCGCCGCCGGCTTGAACGCTGGACATCTTCAACGCATCTTTCCAATTGTTAATCAGTTGCATAGTTTGTTGCCTCGGGTATTGAGAGAGATTCAGATCCGCGCCAGGGGTTCATGGCACATGCTTGAAGAAAAGGTGACGCCCGAGCTTCAGCGTCTGCTTGGCCCCCTTAGCCCACACGGGCGGATTGGGCATGGTCGTCGCGTAGTAGTGGGTTGCCCCGCCGGTCGGATCTGGAACGTTGTCCGTCATCACCTGATCAGCGACGATCTGCGCCTGAGCCAGTTCGCGGAACGGGATCCGCTTCGCACCACTTAGGTAGGCGTAGTTCGGATCGTTCCTGTTCCAACAACTGAACTGGTAGGGCTTCTGGCATACGCCTACGTAACCCTCCCCCCACCACGATTTGGCCTTGCCGTCGTTTACGCGGTTGCGAATCGTCCAGGCCACGGCGATCTGGCCGGCCAGGCCTTCGCCTCGGGCCTCCCCCCATAACGTCCTAGCAAGGATGTCGCGCTCCTTTTCTGTCGCAGTCATAGCTTTTCTCCAGACGAAAAAAACCCGCCGTAGCGGGTCAGAGGGTGTGATGTAAGTTGAATCGTGGAGCGAACAGGCCGTTAGGCTGCAATCACGTCAGGCAGCGCGTTGCCAAGGGAACTGATCAGGCCAACCCCCTCAACCAACGCCGTCGCACGGACACCAACGCCTTGCCCGTTCGATACAGTGACATCGCCCGTAACAGTTCCGGTGCTGGCGTCCAGCCAGGCACAAGAAGCCTGAGTGGCAACCGGGCCAGGCGTGTTACCCAGGCGCATGTTGCGATCCATCAGTACGGGGCCAAACTCGGTATCCCCGTGGATATCACAGCGCGAGCTTTCGATAGCGACCATGCCCCCTGAGACGCACCAGCTGTAGTCCCCACCATTGAGGACCATGTGCGAATTCTCATGACAGGAGGCGCCCTGCGCGGACTGGCCGGCTCTGTCGCCGCTGTATTTGCCCTTGCACGCATTCAACTCCATGTATCCGGCACCGGTCAGCACGTGCACGTTGAACGCGTCATTCGCAATCCGGTAGGACTCAACACGGGTGCAGACGGTCGACTCATTTTGTCCGGCCGCCCCCACCCCGCCGTTCACTGCGTACTCCACCAGGGAATCGACAACGGCCAGGTGGCCCGTGCCCCTCGGTTGCCCGAACAAACCGTTATGCAGGCAGTTCACCAGCGCATGCCGGGCCACGACGTTTTTCACGGTTAACAGCCCGAACCCGGTGGTTCCCACACACGTGTTGCGCCGCGCTATTTCAAAGGTGTGCAGGGAGGCCGCCGAATCGTCCCACAGCCGCACGTACAGCACGCCACCCGCATAACCAAACTCGCCCCGGCCCGGGGTCATCGGGGTCAAGGTGTTGATCAACAGCTTGGGATGGAAAGCTTTTCCGTCGATGATTTCCGTTAGCGACGTGACCACCACTTGCGACAACAGGGTGTAGCCCAACGACCGCGAATAGATTGGCCCGGCACCCGACCAGCTGGCCGACAACAGATCAGAGCCGTAGATGTGCCAGGGCGCATCGTCGACGCCTTCAACAACCAGATCCATGGTGGACTGGTAGACAATTTCCTGCCGCAGCGGGTTGGAGGAAGGCGCCCGAACCTTGATCACCCAGTCTGGTAAACCCGCACAAAGCGCCTGAGCCACTGCCAGCGAATTGACTGGAGATAAGGCGCTGCCAGTGCCCGCCGCCGTGCCCTCTACCGTATCGACAAACAAAGGGTTGGGCGGTGACACGCGCGGTACAGGCGGTAAGGGAACCCCCGTTCGCCAGGTTGGCATGATGAGCATCATTCACCCCACTGCTACGTCATCAAGTCCGCCTCGGGCTTGGCGCGCGGCCGCCTCGGCGATATCAGCGGCGCCCATCGCCTGAATGGCTTCCTCGGTCAATCCAGCGATGGCGCGCGCATCAAACAGGCAGCGATGCTCAAACGTCGATCCGTCTGAGAGCGTGATGTGCCCCAGCATTTGCAATTGATTGTCAGCGTCGCGCGCGGGCGGCTCGATCACGATGCTGGTGACCTCAATAAAATTGGACATAACACGCCTCACCTATTTCTTTTGGATACGGACGGAAACAATCGCCAGGGAGTTGGGCAGCGTGTCGTTGGACGAGCCCCCCTGACGCGCAAGTCGCAACGTGGTCGAGCGAGCAGGATCGATTACCAAATTGGCCGCGACCTTGGATTCAGTCACCAACCACGGACCGGGATTGGCGGCGATGATGCTGGACCCACCGGCCGGAACCGCGTTGATCGTCTCCCCAACGGCCCACCGATGAATCTCCCCACCCAGCACAACATTGCCGGCGTTCGCGGCGACGTTGACCCACTTCACGTACACATCCACTAAGGTCCAATGCGATGGCAAGGCCAACGGCATGGAAATATAGGAAGCGCTGCCCGCCGGAAAACTCCAGGCACCCAGCCGACTTGTGATAACCCCATATGTTGCCCCGCCCTGCACCAGGTCGAACCCTTTGGCCTGTAACTCCCAGGATGTGACCGCGTTGGCCGGATCCGCTGTGACCGCGTCGATAATGGCGCGCAACTCGGCGAAGGCCTCTTGATTGGGCAGCATGTTTTCGTAAAGCCACTTTGCCAACGTCGGCAGCGGTCCAGACTCAGTAGGTAACGATTCGTCCATACGACCATGAACAAAATGATGCTGCAGGTCCGCCGCCGCCTGCGAGCGCTGCGCCGCTTCCGACAACTTGCCCGCATAGGCCTCCAGTGCGGAAATGTCAGTCATTCAGGTTTCTCCAGGCGAAAAAAATCCGCCGTAGCGGGTTAGTTGGATTTGACGAATCAGACGATCAATAGCCGGGCGCCCTGCCAAGGGCACGCCAATGCACAGTGACCCCCATCAGATTGGTGTCATTGAACAACTTAAACTGCGTTTCGTTGACGGCAAACGCGCCGGCAGCATTGCCATCCCCGTCCACCGAGTTGGTATTGATCTTGTTGCCAAAGCAGTTGTAAACCTCAGCAAATGGCGTGGGAAAGTCGATTGGCGCGGTGGTGGTGTCCGGTGGGCAATAACCATTGCCCCATTGTTCCAGCAGCCCAGTGGCCTTATCGAGTCGCCAGCCATTGGCCGCCATGAGCGCGGTATTTTTGTCCTGCTTGGTCGAGGCCAGATTGTCGATGGCCGCTTGTTTGGCTGCCAACGAGTCATTGACCGCCACCAACAAAGCGTCAACGGCCGCTTTCGTGTAGGCATCACCAATGCCATACGCCGCCAGGGTAATACCCCAATTTGCCTTGGCAGACAGCATGCTGTCTGTTTGCGGCTTGGTGTAGGCATCAAGGATGCCGTAGCCAGCCAGGGTCGTTGCCTTCACGGCATAGGCCGCGCCGAACGTCTGGATAGCCTTGAGCAATTGCGTGCTGTCGTTCTTGTCCAGCGCCGGCAAGTAGTTCAGAACGACATGCGCCAGTTCCTCCTGCAGCATATTCAACCACTCGGCCGCCAGCGGCGTTGGCGGAACCCCAAGGGCCAGCGAGCCATAGCGAAACAGGCCGCCCGGTGCAACCAGATCAGACCAGGCTGAAATTCTCTGCATGTTTAAAGCTCCTCATTCCCCGCGATGGTCGCCGGGAGGGTGTAATGAATGGCGGTAAACAGTTCGTCCACCTTGAGCGCAATGCTGTCGACCTGTGACCGCCCGTAGGCCATCACCACGTCCGTGTACTGCGGCGCATCACGCTGCAGACGGCAATCCAACGCCGCCGCCTCGTCCGACCCATAAGCCTCCAGCGGTACCGAGGCGAACCAGCCCCAGGGCCAACCATCGCCATAAAGAAAATCGCCGGCATTGGTCGACCCCACCCGCGCCGGGCGAAATTCCTCGATCACCAGGGGAACCCCGCTTTGCCGGCCAAGCTTGCGGTAGTAGCCCAGTTGCGGCGCGCCGGTGCCCGTGAGCTTGTCGATCACCGCCGCGCGGCGCTCTTCAAGGGGCTGCGTGCCTGGCACCACGCAAAGGTCCGGCAACCCTAAATAGCCTTCCCACACCGGTAGCAGGACCGTTGCCGTAGCCGGGTTCAGCTCCAACAACAAGGCCTCACCGTTGCCATCTACCCTTGCCAGCTCAGGGGCCAGCGCGGCCAACAGTTGCGCGATATCCGGTTGTTGCTCCAGATCGAACGCCGGCCCAGGGGGCAACAACTGGCGCATCTGCTGGAAGTAGTCCGCCTCTGTCTCGGTCAAGACCATGTGAACACCCCCGCGACCGCCACTTCATTGGCCCCCATCACCACATCCCCGGCCGGGGCAATCAGCGTGTGATCGTTCTCCCCGGCGGTGTTGCTGATTGCTGAATGAATATGAGTCGCAAGCAAGGTTTGCCCTGGACCGCCTTCGTCATCGATCAGCACCCGCAACGACCTCTCGATAGCGGCGCGCAGTGCGGTGCTGTCAGGGTGAACCCGCAGATTGAAGTTCAGCGCGCGCGGCACTGCGCCCAGGGCATACACCTCAGCCGTCACCGGGCGCTTTTGTTCCAGGTAGGCTTGAACCTCGGTGACCTGTTCAGGCGTGGGGATAATGTCGGGGTCGCCATCACGCACGAACGCCAGGCCAAATGTGCCCGGCCCCATCCAGCGCGGCAGCGCCCAGGCCCGCGTGACGCCTGGAACCTCCAACGCCCACTCTACAAAGTCCTCACCATTGCCGACCTTGCTGGGGTTCTTGAACGCCGCCTGCACCCGTAGGCGTAGCGCTTCGATACTTTCCAGATCCGTGCCGCCCACGATCCCATCGGAACCAATGGCGGCCGTTGCGCTGACCCCTATCACCGGCGTGACCGCCGTCAAGGTGCCGCCCTGAACGTTACCCGTAACGCCGGCGGTTTCGGCCCGTAGCTTCAACGTCGCCGAACCATCGACCAGCCGCGCGGTTTCCATGACCACGTAACGGCGCCCATCGGGCAGCTGATAAACCTGATCAGCGTCCACCAGCGCGCCAACAGCGCCCACCACTACCGCACCGCCCTTTGCCGCCACAGCCAGGTTGCGACCGCCTTCCAGGCGCCACGCCGCCCAACGCAACAGCATGTCCTCATCACAGGTGGCCGGGTTGGACTGGCGGGCAATCCAGTCCTGATAGCCATAGATCCCGTAGGCCGCACCACCCAGCGCCCGCGAAGTCACCTTGGCATCACCCCGGCGCAGTGCGTCCGGGGCGTTTCGTTCAAAGTCAGCCTCAATGCGCTTGATCAGCGCCGGCAGCGTTGGCGTCTCATACTGCATTGATCAAGCTCCAAGCGTCTTCAAAAGCCAGCTGCAGCGTCTCGCCGTTTTGCTCTACCAGCTCGACCCGCAAATTCATTCGGTCAACACCCTGGCGCTCGGCCGTTACCGTAACGGCCGTGACAACCTGATCATCGACCAGCCAGGCCAACGCTTCCTCCGCGAAGGCCTTGGCATCCTTGAGCGTGTCCGCCACCAGCGTGCGCCGGCGCAACAACCACAGCCGAGAGCCGAGCTTGTCCCCCGCTACCGACGGCACACTGTCGCCCCACCAGCCTTGTCGATCGGCATCGTCCAGCACGTCGTCAGGGCCAGCACGGCGCCAGGTGAACAGGCTGATCGTCACGGCGCGGCGCAACAGTTCTTCGCGATTCATTCGTCACCTCCGATTGGCGGGCCGCTCTGATCATCGCCACGCTGAACATCCGAATGCGGGTGATTGATTTGGCTCACCCCACCGGCGACCTGATCACCAGTCGATTCAATGCGACCGGTGGTGCTGATCAGCGGCGTATCGAAGTTCACCGACCCCAGGGCCGAGACGTTCAGCGTCATCGTTTCAATGTCGATCACCCGACCGCGCTTCATATGGATTCGGTCGCCTTCGTCGGTGTAGATGGCGACCTCTCCCGGCTTCAACCCAACAAGGCGGTGCCGGCGGTCTGAAACAACGATCACGACCCCATGGCTACGATCCCCGCCAAAGAACCCGGCAAGCGCCTCAGCGCCCGCCAGGGGGCTTGCCGTGAAACCGTAAGGCTCAAGGTGTTCCATGTTGTCTTTGACTTCGCCGGCCGTTAGCCGCACCTGCAGGCTCTGCAGCTTGCTGGCCGAGTTACCCAAGGCAACCACCCCACGCGCCAACAGGTTCGCTATGCGGTTTTTCATGGCTTGTAGTCCGCTGGAATGAGGTATTCAAAGTTGTCCGTGGCTTTGCCCTTCTGCAGCTTGCGCTTTTCATAGGCATCGTTCGGTTCAGGTAGGAAGGCTTCCGGCGGCGCCACGGTGATTTTTGCCGTGGTCCCTGTTTCGCTCAGCTCATAGCTGATTTCACTGATCAGCATGTCGCGATCCAGTCCAATCAGCGGATCGATCAGCCGCGCAATCATGTTGTGGCGCCACAGCGCGCCGTTGCTTTGTCGCCAGCCCTGCAGGATGTAGCGGACCTCAAGGGCTTTGCCGACCGCGTTCGCCCGCTCCCACTCGACCCGCTGCCGCGCGATGGCCTCGGTCATCTGCCCGGATTGCTGAATGACCTTCACGCGCCGGCGGGTGATGCGTTCATCAACAATCGAGGCTTGCACCTCGCTGGCTTCGATACCAAAGCTGTCATCCGTGCCGCTGCGCTGGCCCTTGCTTATGTACTCGGAAAACACGTTGGAAAAGTCCAAATTGGTTTCCCCTTCTTTCAGGTTCTCGCCCAGCTGCAGCGTATCCACCGCGCGCCCTGCACTGCCCGGCTTAGCGATCACCAAACGGCCCTGAGCGTCGTCCGTGCTGAACAGCCTGGAAAGGGTCAACAACCTGTCGATGCTTTCAAATGCCGTTTCCCCTGGCTCAATGGTGTGATCCTCAAGGCCCAAGGTTAAGCCGGCGTCATTCACGACCTTGATGCCGTATTCAGCAGCAATCGCGGCGATGATGGTTTGCACGTTTTGCCCGCGCCACTGCCCTGGCGTATTGACTGCCGCGCAGTCCACCAGATCCGCCGTGCGCGAACGCCCGGCAATGCTCAGGGTGATTGACTCACTGTCATAGCGAATCGGCGTACTGAATACATACCCGGTCAACAGCAGATCCTGACCGATCCTCAGTTCAACCAGTTCGCCCTGACGGATCCTGACCGGCACCGGACCACCACCCGGCCAGCGCCAGGTGATGCCCAGGGTAAAGTCACGCGCCTGCCGCTCAAGGCCGGCGCTGATGCTGACGCTTTTCCAACCGGCGTAATCGTGCCCACCCACGCTAAGAGTGACCTTGTTCAGCTCGCTCATGGTTAGGTTTTCGCTACTTGAAGTTCAGTGGCCGGAACAAAGCCCGGATGCCTTACGCCGTTACGCGTAACGATTTCGCCGCTGCGCTGCGCGTCGCCATACAACGCGTAGGCCAATACCAGCGCCGGCACGGTTTCAACGGGCGCGTACGTGCGCAGGCTCACTCCGCTACGCGCCACTTCGGTCAAGTGCTGATCAAGGGCCGTACGCGCCTCGCTCAGCACGCCGAAGTGTTCCGGCGGGCTTTCCCCGGCAACCGCCCATAACGCCTCACTGATCGCATCACGGACAGCCAGCACATCGTCAGCGACTGGAACTGTCGCCGCCGCCGAACTACCCGCTGCAACGGTTGCCCCCTGCTGGGCCAGCTGTACGTCCAGATCCGCCGGCTCACTGACCCCTGGCACGATGGCTATCGGGATTTGCGCCATGTCCAGTAGCAAGTCCAACAGCGCCGCGTCCTGAATCAGCCCAATCACCGCAGCTTGAATCACCGCCAGGTCAGGGTCATCGGGAACCGCGGCTGATGCCAGCAGCGAAGCCACCCCCGACGCTTTGGCGCTACTGCCGGAAAACGATCCATCAGCCCCGTAGCCGCTAAACGTGCGCTCCAGGCTGGCAATGTCACTGGTTAGGCTGGCCGCAAAGGCGTCCGGCGCGTTAACGAGCGAGTACACCAATGCATCCAGATCCGAGGCCAGCGACGTGACAGGCTTGAGGAAGTTGATTGCAAAGGCATACGCCCCCGACACCGCCGCGCGCACTGCGTTGACCCGTTGCCGGGCCAAGTCCACCGTTGCCATGGCCTCACGGAATCGGCTCTTGATCGAATCCAGCAAGGTCGGTGCCTGGGCCAGCAACAGCCGGCGGGTGTTCGGCGCCTGGACCGGAAACACCAACATGCCGTCAATGAACACCAGGCTAAAGCGCACCATGCCCATTTCATTGCGCGCGTGGGACACCTCACAATCACCGGCCGTGACCGTCAAGCGACCAAACCACGGGTGAACCAACTCACCTGGGCCGGGCGTATCCAGCGCCGTCAGCAGCTTGTCACGCTGCGAAAGGCAGTCATCCCCCACCACAAAACCAGTGAATTTGTACTGCCGTGTCCGCCGGCCCAGATCTTCAACAAAAGGCTGATCCCGCTGGGGGAATTCATGCAACTGCGTCCGCCGACCTACGTTGACGCTATCGGCATCGAGCCAGAACGGCACCCCTCGAAAGGAGGCGCCTTGCTTGCGGTCGCGCCATTCACTCATTGCTCATTACCCCCGCCCAAGCTTCGATAACCCACGCGCGGCGTGATGGACATGCCTGGCTGATTACTTCGGCCAGGATCAGCACGCAGGCCAGGCGGCGCATTTTCAAAGCGCACCACCAGCGAACCGTCCAGATTGGCCCGGCTACTGGCGGCCGCCTGGGCCAGCAGCGACGATCCCGGCGATTGCCCGGCCGGCGTTGCCAGTGACCTCGGCAAGCCCGAGGACACCAACGGACTGGGCGCAGCGGTGATACCACCACCCGCTACAGCTGCGCCGTCAGTAGTCACAATCCCGAGCTTCCCACCAATCCACTCGCCCATTTCCATCAGCGGTTCAAGGTACGGCCTGATCCGTTCGTACATGCCTTTGAACCAGGCCACGATGGGTTCCCAGTTCGCGACAATCATGCCCATCGGCGTAAAGGCAAACACCGCTTTGATCAGCTCCCACAACGTCGACAGCGACGCGCGGATCTTCTCCCACACCGCCTCGAAGTACGGCGCCACCGTCGACCAGTTGGCAATCAACAGGCCGGCAGCCAGGGCGATGCCGCGCACGATCAGCCCAATAGGACTCATGCCGACAACCGCGCTAAACACTTTCATTGCCATCATGGAAGCCATCACCGCCACCCGCAGCACGGTGAAACCGATAGCCGCGCCCAACAGTCCTTTGACTAGCCACGGGTTGGCTGCAGCCAGATCACCCACTTGACTGATCATCGGCCCCAGCGTGGTCAGCGCCTCATTGAGCGGCGGTAAAAAGATCGTGCCGAGCGTGATGCCGGCGCTGGCAATCCGGTTGCGCAGCAACTGAATCCCGTTCGCCGTGGTGGCCGAGCGGGAGGCATATTCCTGCTGCATCGAGCCGGCGTATGCCGTTTCGTCGCCGACATTGGTGAAGTTCTTTTTCAACAGATCCAGGTTCGTCAACATCGGCGCAATAGCCCCGACCGATTCCGTACCAAACAGCTCGGTTAACAGTCCGGCCTGCTTGGTTTTTTCGACCTTGGCGATACGGTTCAGAACGTCCAGCATCGTGCCCTGGGCGTCCTTCTGCATGCCCTCGGCCAGTTGCTTGGTGTCGACCCGGAGCGCCTTGAATGCGGCCTTCTGCGCCTTAGTGGCGGATGCGCCCTTTGTCAGGGCAAGCATGAAATTTTTCATGCCTGTCGCCGCCACTTCGCTTGGAACCCCCACCCCGGCCAGGGTGGCACCCATGGCCGCAATCTGCCCCGATGCCAGGCCGGCAATTTCACCCAGCGGACCAATGCGCGTCACGATGTCGGAAATTTGCTGCGCGTTCGCCGGACCGGTGTTGCTCAAGTAGTTGATCTTGTCGGCCAGCGCGACCACTTCCGGTTGCGTCAACTTAAATGAGGTTCGCCACTTCGCCATCATGTCGCCGGACTGCTCGGCGGTCTGGTCGAAGGCGATGCCCATTTTCACTGCGTCCGTGGCAAAGGCCTTGAGTTCCTCCCGAGGAATCGACGCCTGACCACCTGCCGCGACAATCTGCGCAATGCCCTCGGCGCTCATCGGCAGCGCCTCGGAAAGATCGAGCACGTCTTGGCTCATTTGCTTGAACTGAGCCGGCGTGTCGAAGTTAACCACCTTCTTCACGTCAGCCATGGCCGATTCAAACTTGATCGCCTCATTCACCCCAGCAATGAACGGGGCCGCCAGCGCGCCGCCCTGGACCACATCGGAAAAGCCAATGCTGCCCAGGCCGGTTTTATCGAGTTGCTTGCGAAAGCCGGCGACGTTCTTGCGAATGCCGGCGAGCGTAGGCGACAACTTGTCGACGCCTGTAATCAGCGCCTTTAGCTGAAACTTATCTGCCATAACTACCCCGGCGCCACGGCCGCACTAATGCGCTGCGCGTGCTGCAAAGACTCCTGCAGCACGTCAAGCGGCCGACTCATCATGTTTTCAGGGTCGACCTTCCAAAACCAGGCCAGGTCGTAGACGATTTCCACGACCTGGCTTAGCTCGGTTCCGTCACCGGCTTGACCTGTGAAGCCGGCGTCAAGAAAAAACCCGCCACCGCCCACGCCAGGCCGTTCAAGTCATTCAGGTCCAGTTGATTGACCGATGGCGCAGGGATCGCGCCGCAAATCACGATGTATTTGGCGGCTACATCCAGATCGATGGTCACAGATTCGTCTTTGGCGATTACATAAGGCAGCTTCCCGATGGCCCGGCACTCTGGAACGGTAGGCCGGCGCAGGGTGATGCTGGCAACCTCTTCGCCGTGTGCCTGGATCGGCTTGCTCAGTTCATGCTTAATCATTCCAAACCCCTTTATCGCCGTTCCATTCAAAATCAATCGTGCCTTCATCGCCCTTAGTGGACGGCTCGCCGACGATGTACGCGCCCGACAGGACATAAATCCGACCATTGGCAAACTCGACGGTGATGGTCGAATTGGTGGCGGTCATCAGTTGCTGAATCGGCAAGTCCGGGTCATCGATAGCGGTTAACTTCACATACGGCGCCAAGTCTTCTTCTTTGAAAAACCCCGGCGCCACGGTTTCGCGCTTTTTGTCACTCAGCGGGCATTCAACGCCCCCTGTCACAGTGACCTGACCGCCATCCACTTTGGCGTAGACGGTGCCGGCTACTTTTTTGCCCATTGCGTTCTCCCACAAAAAAGCACGCACTCGGCGGGCTTTCGACGTTCGTTAAATCAGGCTGCGTACTGCAGGCGGAATTGATACTGCAGCGCGAAAATCCGCAGTTGGTTCACCAGATCCGGTGGGAACAGGATGTTCAAGCGGTTCGGGTTTTCGTTGGAGCGCTCGACAATCAGGTACTTGGCGAACGCCTCGGCATTCTCAACAATGCCCAGGCGCTCCAGGGCGTAATAGGCGCCGATGAGCTCGCCGCGAATCACCACCGGCGTCACGATGGCCTGGCCCGCACCAAAACGCGTGCCGTCATTGGCGAGCTTGTGACGCCCATACTTGCTGGTGATCAGCCCTTTCAGGTACTTGATCACATAGGCCGACTGATGCAGCGTCTCGCTGTCCAGATACGAATCATCCGGCTGATCGAATGCGTTCACCCGATAGCTGGTTACACCGCGCTCGATGCGCATCGCGCCACCGCTGTAGCTCGCCGTGGCGACGCCATGGGTCAGCAACGATTGCCGTTCAGGCAGCGTGAAGCGCGACCCCGCCGGCGCCGGCATGCTGCCGTTCAGCTCGCCGCTTTGTGTCGGTCGCGCCGGATCGGCGGAAATAAACACCGCTGTGCGCGCGGCATAGGCCGCCGCCTCACGCCAGAACGGACCGGGGCAGCCGACCTCAAAGCCGTAAGTGGTGACGTGCTGATCGTTACGCGTAACGCCGAAGGCAACCAACTGCCCGAGCGTGCCGCGCTTGGCGGCGTACACATGCCCGTAAAGCTGCTTGGCCCAACTCCAGCGCCCGGTTGAGTCGTCCATGAACTCTTTCCAGGCGTTGAGCGTCGTGGCATCCGTCCAGGGCGAGCAAATGAACTCAAACGGCTCATCGCCCAAGCTGGCAAGCACCTCGCCCACGTCAGGCGATCCCGCGCCGGACGCCATTGCCGTCAGCGCCACCACCAGCCCGGCCGGCGTGGCCTCGCCGTTGTTGCGCCCCAAGCGGTTCATCTGCAGCGAAATATCATTGCCGCTATCACCGGCCCATTTGCAGGTCAGCGTTACTACCCCGAGCGCGGCAACGGCCGACACCGACAGCCCGGCCTCGTTGACGGCGGCTGCCAAGGCCGCTGCCGCCTGGGTCGGAGTCGCACCGCTGGGCACCACGGCGCGCACGCGGGTACCCGCGATATACAGATTCAGCAGGCCAGACTCCGTTGCGGCGCCGGTGATGGTGACTTTGCCGGTAGCCTGGGCGCCCGTGCCCTTGATCGGCAGACACCAGATTTCGCCGACCGGATCGATGCGACGCCAAACGTCATACATCTGCTCCAACATCGAGCCAACGCCGCCAATGCTCTTGGCAAGGCCCAGGGTCGATACCAGCGTCAGTTGACCAATCTCCAGGGCCGTCGAATCATCGTTGACCTGAGCGACAATCAAGCGCGGCATGCTCGATGTAGCGCTATTGGCCTGGCTGTTATCGACCTCGGCATAAAACAGCGGCACGCGGATATCGGCCGGAATGGTGTTCAGGTTCATTGGGCGGCACTCCGCTTGGCGGCCTTGGGTTCAGCAGGCGGCTGTTCCGGTTGATTCACCGGCTCAGGCACTTGCGCTTCTTCTGCAGGCGGATCCGCCGCGATCACGTCTTGATCTTTCAGCCGACGTTGCCAATAGGCAGTGTTCGGCACTGAGTGGACTTCGCCGGCCAGCAACAACTTGCCGCCGCTCTCCAGGTCGGGAACCTGGCGGCCCTCGCCCAGCGTCACAAAAAGTCGCGTCATTGGGGTAAATCCTCGCGCGTGTTGAATTCGACACGGCCGTCAGGCGCGCCGCTGTTGGTGATTAGGTCGTAATCAATATTCAGCCCCTCAAGCAGGGGTAGGCCATCCAGCTCGCGTTCTTGCCAAGTCTCCGGCGGATCCGACTTGGAGTTGCGCCCTAACTGAAACTCGGCGATGAAGTTGAACTGGTACACCACCCGAGCGCGGCTGATGTGCAGCAGCGCGCCTTTCCCATACTCGATCGAGCTGTACTCGGGGCCTGGCTCCCAGCCCACCAGTGCCCGCCAAAGCTCGGCGCGCAGGTCGTGCAACAGGTCATTGGCGTCCTGCCCGCGCTCATCGGTGGGTTCAAGGACGATGACCACGCTAAACTGATCGGTGATGTCCTGGACGGTGACGTTCTGCGCTTTGCTCGGCGTCGCAACATCTGCCGAGGCGATCACGTAGGCCGCCGGCAGTGCGAGCTTTGCGCTTTCCACAACAGCATCCCAATCGATGCCACCGGAAATTCGCTGGGCAAAGCTTGGGCATGTCGCTCGAAGGTGAGCAACGATGGGATTCAGTTTCATGGGGGTATCCAGAGAGTTAAACGATCAGCCCAGGGCAGCCGCAAACGCCGCAGACAGAATTGATTGAACTTGCGGGGCAGCATCCTGCAGGGCGTCGACCATGTAATTGTTACGCGGGGTGATGCGCCATTCGCCGGCGGCACGCTCGGCAACTAAGCGAGCTCGTTCACCCTTGGCTCGACGGTTGGACTTTCCCTTCCCTTTGCCCGGGGCAAGCTTTCCGGGCCGGCGCCCCTTCTTCACCCCGTAGTGCAGGTAAGCGGGGTAAAACTCTTTCATCGACGTAGTTTTTGTCGGGGATATCCGAACCAGAAAGCCGGAGCGCGAGACCTTGAAACTGATGGACTGAACCGTCTCGCCCGTACGGTTGATCGGGTAGCCGTCCTGATCCTTGCCCAGCACCAGGTTCATCTGCGCTCTTTGGGTAACCAGCCTGCCGACCTTACGCATTCCTGCGCGGATCTTGCGTTTATCGAAAGCATCTCGCTGGAAGCTATCGAAGCCCTCTACGTGCAGATAGGCATCAATCGAAGCAGAGTTAGACATAGATCCCTCCCCCAGATTGTTGTGGACCGAGTTCTTCCACCTCGAGGACCGTAAACCGATGCGCGCCGTTCAGATCGGCGCTGCGTTTCACCCGATACAACGTCTCACCATGAACCACTTCGTGCGCCTCGGTAATACCCGGGTGGTAGCGCAGGGTGATGCGGTGAGTGAGCTTGTTATCCGTTTGAACCCCATTGGCGTAGATCGCGGTCCCGACAGGCTCAATCTTCGCCCAGCGTTTTCTAGGCTCAGAAAACACCGGCTCCAGGCCCATATCCGCAGCCGGGACATCGGACCTGAGTCGGAGGGTAATACGTCTGTTGAGCTCGCCGGTATGCGGCTCACGAAACTGGTTTGTGCCACGAGCCATTAGATCCCCCAGCCGATTCGATACGGCGTCAGCAGTGAACGAGATCCGGCAGGCATGCTGCTGAACTCATCCCCCACAAACGAGTCTTCGCGGTTGCTGTAGAGATTTCCTAGAATCAGCAAGCACGCTGCGCGAATGGAAGGGTTGATCAAGATCGGCTTCAAACCTGCGGAGCCATTCAGGAGCGCAGCATCCAACGCAGCCGCATCAGCATAAAACCGGCGATTGAGAAATTGCGCTGCGCTATCTTCCGCGGCGGCCAGCATTTGCTCCACGTCGGCCCGATCCTCATCCTCAGCCCTGAGGTGTCGCAGTGCGTCGTCTGTCGGGATCACGTTCATGTCAGGCCTTCGGGTCTTCGTCGGACGCGAGGCCCTTGGCGATCAGCAGGCTTGCCTCGTGCTTGGGCGACTTGTAGCTCGCCCCACCGGCACGCCGGATCTCCTTTCCATCCAGGTAGCTGCGCAATGGGTAGAGAGTGACGAATGGATCTGCCGAGGGTTCAGCGTCAGCGTCAGCGTCAGCGTCAGCGTCAGCGTCAGCGTCAGCGTCAGCGTCAGCGTCAGCGATCAGTGTTTGGGTACCTTCATCCAGCGCGCCAGTACTTTCTTTGGTATCCGCCTCAACAGTTGGCTGGTTCAACGTGACTGTCGGAACGGTTTCGCTCTTATCGGAAACAACATCGCCAGTTGCTTTTACCTTGGTACGACTCATGGGTTGATCTCCCAGGAATAGAGTTCCGCCAATGGACGGAACTCTATTGAGGTGCAAATTAAGGCGCGGTCAGATCGCCGGTCACGAACGCTTCAGGGCGATACACGGCGAAGGCCAGGCGCTCTTCTGCACGGATGGTCACCATGTTGTTCTCGAAATCCTTGTCGTTCTCGGTGGAGACCAGAACCTCGATACCCATGCGGTCCAGGATCTGCGCGGCCAGGCTGAAAGCACCGACCAAGAACTGGTCCTGGACGATGGCCTGCGTTTCAACCACCGGTAGATTCCACAGTCGTGGAGCGGTACCTTCCTGAGGTTTGCCGATGATGTAGCGACCTTCACCGTCCTTCAGCAGCTCGATCGCCGCCCAGTCGATGGGATTGAGCACCACGCCAGTCGACGGAAACTCGGCGAGAGTTGCCTGCAAGAGAGCCAAGCGAATCCGGTCAATCCGTTGCAACGCCTGAACGTCGATGCCGGCTGGAGCGGCATAAACCTGCGCCTGCGGAACGATCCCGTGTAGGTTGTTGCCGGTACCATTGCCGTACAGCAGCTGAGCCTCCTCAGCCAGAAGCAGACCGTAACGCGCTCGAGCATCAATGAAACTCTGCAGCGCCGCCGCGTCATCCAGGATCTGGCGACTGCCTTTGAACAGGTGGGCAATCGTCCGTACGTTGGCATTTTCCAGTTCGAACTTGAGATCGCTGTAGGGCTTGGCCATCCCCTCCCCGACAACTGCAGCGTTGTTGGTAAAGCCCGTTTCACGCACGTACTCGTACGCATTGCTGTTGGTCGTACCCGGGGCGACCAAGTCGCGGATAGTCAGCCGACGTTGTGGCGCAAGAGTAACGCCGCCACGCTCCGGAGCCACCAGGGCACCGCCCGAACCAGGAGCAGAGGTGATGGCGGCGCGTGGCACTTCAACCCGGCGAGAACCACGGAAGGAACTGGTGAGCCCTTCCTCACTGATCTTGGCCGCCACCAGTTGACCCGCAGACTGCTGGATTTCCGGCTCATGCCGTTTGCCGGCATTGACCAGCTTCTGCTCAGCGTCCTGCATTCGGGCCTGAAGCTCGCCCTGTTTGAGCAGCAGTTCGTCCACCTTGCCACGGGTTTCAGCCTGCATCTCTCCGGAGGCTTTGATTTCCTTCTCGGTGCGCTCGGCATAGGTTTTGATCTGATCGCCTACGGCTTTCAGGTCAGCTTGGGTTTGCTTCTGAGAAGCTTCGATTTGGGAAAGATCGACGGGCATGTTTGGGTCCTTTCAGAAATGAAAAAACCGCCACGCGGGCGGTTGTTAATCGGTTGCGAAACCAGGCGCTAGAGGGCCGGAAGCAGGTTCCGGAGCGCTGACGCCTGATGAGCGGTTTCTTCAAACGCGGATGCATCAAGGGAAGCGCGAGGCATACCCGGCACGACAGCGCGGAGCGTGTCGTCGCCAGCAGCGCTAGGCATGCCGGACTTGATTTCGGAAATGAGTTTGCGGCGCTCGGAGCGAGTCATGCCGGACTTGGCCAATGCAGCGTCCATCCTGCGAGCGGCGTGGGCCTGGGCTTGCTGATCATCCGGCGCTTCCTTGACCTCGGCCGCCGAGATCAGGCCCGTTGCAAACCCCTTCTCCAGTGCATTCGCACCGTTCATGTAGGTCTCGGCATCGAGCATCTTCTCGACGGCCTTTTCGTCCTGGCCGCTGGTGTCGGCATAAAGACCGATCATTGCGCGATCAAACTCTTCCATGGTGTCTGCAAGCTCCCGGATCGCATGGCGATTGCCCGCAAAGTAGGTCCAGCAGTTGTGGATCATCAAAAAGGCGGTCTTGGCAATCTCTCGCTTGGCGCCGGCCATCGCAATAACGGAGGCTGCCGAAGCCGCCAACCCCAACACCTTGATGGTGACCTCCTGCGAGTGCTCGAGGAGACGGTTGTAGATAGCGATGCCTTCAAACATGTCGCCGCCGGGTGAGTTGATGTACACAGTGACGGGCTTGTCGCCGATGGCTCGCAACGCAGCGTCGACTCGCTTCACTGTGACCCCCTCTCCCCACCAATCCTCGCCGATGACCCCATACATGGTGATGGTCTCCGTCCCCGCTTCCAGCGCGGCGCGAATATCCGGGTTCCACATTTCAAGTGCGCGAGGGCTCAGCTCGCAGTGAAAACTGCCAGCTTTAATGTTCAGCGGCATGACTACTCCTGGGGCTGGTCAAGCCAGCTTTTTAACGCGGCCTGAGCGGTCTGCGCATCGGTTGACTGCCCCAACTTGTCGATTGGGGCCAGATTGGTTTGGACGGTCAGTACCGCGGCGTTGCCACCATGGCGAGGAAGGTTCTCTTTCACGCGGCACTCGTCGCGAGTCATGATCCCGTTCTGGGTCATCTTGCTGTACCACTCGGCCCGCCCAGCGCTATCGGCCTTCAGAAAAGCTTCCAGCGAGAACTCGACGTAATAGCTCCGACGCTCTACCGGCGTGAGCAATCGCTTATTGACGCATTGCTGAATCTGATTGGTGATCGAGCTGATACTGAAGGTCAGAAACGCGATCATTTGCTGCTCTAGACCCGTTCCCCAGTTACTACCCGAGTCCGTCTTGCCGACCATCCAGGGCGGAACACCAAACCAGCGGCATACTTCCTCAATGCTGTAAGTCCTCGACTCCAGCAGTTGAGCATCCACTGGATTGATGCCGATTGACTCCGGGGTGATGCCTTGCTCAAGGACCGGGGAACGACCGGCGTTCAACGCGCCTGAGACCTGCTTGATGTAGTCCCGGAACTCTTCACGCTGCTCTGGGCGCAACACCCGATCAACCTTGAACGCCACCGCCGGCAACAGCCCGTTTTTGAAGGTGCCATTCGCGGCATCGTCCGCCGACATCGCGGCGCCGAAGACATCCGCACCATAACGAATAGCCGAAAGCCCCACCCGTCCATCAAGACTGAACGCCGGAATGTGTAGCATGTTCTGCCGTGCGATCTGCCGCCGGGGCCCCTTCCGCGGCTTGTACCAATAGGTGATACGACCATCGTCATCCAGCTCGAGGTCGACGCGCGAAGGCAGCAGAAAATCCAGTGCCACCACCCGGTTTCCCGTACGATGAATTTCCGCATAGGCATTACCGCGCAGCAACATCGCAGCCACCATGGCCTGCCAGAACTGGAAGGCCGTCATGTCCTCGTTCGGACTGGTATGAATGACGTCATACAATCCAAAGTCCCTGGCATCCTTTCGACCACCATCGACCTCGCGCTGATAAACACCGAGCGGAAGACCCGCCACCGAAGTTGAAATGATGCGCACACAGGACCACACGGCCGACAGCTGCATGGCGCTGTCGACGGTGACCGTTTTCCCGGAGCTCGACTGTCCACCCAGGAACTGCCCCCAGAAACCGCCGTCGTTCAACTTGATGGACTTTCCGAACCAATCACCGATAGAGGCGCTGGGCTTACGCGCGGCCCGACCAATCACGGTCGCTAAGGATTTAGTCACCGGTTAGCCCCTTGCGCACAAAGCCCGCGATGAGAAATAGCGAGCCAGCGCCGGCCAGCAAGGCCCAACCCAGTCCAGCCAAGATAAATACACCCGCAACTGCCAGGCCGAACCCGCACAACGCGGTCAGAATGAATACGTGCAATGGGTTCATACGATGATTGGGTTCCGAATGGCGGCCATGAAGTCGTCATTGCCGCGCCCTTCTGGGTTTAGCGAGATCAGGGTCACGGCATTTAATAGAGCCATCAACGGGTCAATCTTGGCCGACCCGCTGGCTTGCTTGGTGATGAGGATGGAGTTGGCCCGGGGCTCGACCTTGGCGTTGCCCACACACCAGGCCATCATCGCCTGGCCACCGTGCTTCATACCGCCCTCGGCGAGCTTGCGCTCAGCGGTCTTGATTGCCCCGCCAAGCTTCCAGCCCTGGCTCACCGCCACAATCTTTTCGGGCGGGATGTCTCGCTCGATCATTGCGTCATAAATCGCGCCAATGCCGACCGGGTCACAGCCCACCTTGTCGAGCAGTCCGGATTCCTCGAGCTGCTCTACCAGGTCGGCCACATCATTCACGTCATCACCGATTCGCTCGGATAGAGTCAAATCTCCGTCCTTCTCAAAATCATAGAAACGCGGAGCTTCAGCTTTTCGCCGATCAAGCACTGACGGATGAGCCCAGGCATGAGTCCAGATCAGCCAGTCGCGAGTGCGTTTATCGCGACCCACGGCGGCGAAACCCAAGAGGTCATCGAGTCCACCACCATCAATACCTGCCGCAATTACTTCAGACATCGAAATCAGCATATCCAGGGTCAGCACCGGCACCGCCGCTGCCGCCCAGAAGTCAGCCCCAGCCCATCGGTCCGATCGCAGGTTAAGCCCAATCTCGATGTTGAGATGCTTAGCCAGAAACTGCTGAAGAGTACCGTCGGAGGCGCCCTGCTTTTTCTTGAGCTCGTCACCCAGCCATTCGGCACTCACCGATCGGCCTAGATTGGGGTTGGTGATGTAGAAGTTTTCCGCTCTCAGGTACGCCTTATCCTCAATCATCTGCAGGGGGAACTCGTACAGAACACCCAGCGTTTTGCGGTCGAGGATCTTGCCGTCCCGCACGTTCCGCCAGTAGCTCAGCCGCTCCTTGAACACGCCGGCAGGAGGGTCGTCACTTTGCGTCGTCAGGAATATCACCCACCCCTCTTCACGAGAGATTTGACCACCGAGCGCTTCCATAAACATGGACTCGGCGTTGGAGCGTTTACCAAAGACCCAAAGCTCATCGACCAGAACCTTGCCCGACTTTTTGCCTGAGACGGTATCGGTGTCGGCTGCAACGACCTTCAACGAGTTGCGTGTGGTGCGATCTGTGATGGTCCTAATGTGATCCTGGATATGGAACATCGCTGACAACTCTTCGTCAGCCCGGACCATTGCCGCGGCGGGCTTGAAGGCGTTGTCTGCGACCTCTCGGGTTGGCGCCAGAATCAGATGTTCTTCTTCCTCCCGCCAACAGAGGATCAATGCGGTGAGCATGATGCCGGCGGCGATGGTGCTTTTTGTGTTCTTTTTACTGATTAGCAGGCCGAATTCTCGGATCAGCTGCTTGCCGGTTTCGGCGTCGTAGGCTCCGAAAATGCAACGTACGAAGTTGAACACCCACTCATCACAGCAGTCAGCCATCCTTGGCTTGCCCGGCAGATCAGGTACGCGAAGCTCTTTGAAAATCTGCAGGGCGCGTTCGGCCTCCTCGACGAAGATCGGTGGCGGGATAATCGATTCGCGGGCGATCAAACGCCGCTCCCAATCGGGGCACGCTGTCGACCACTCCATAATTAAACCTGCTTACCGTTCGCTGTGGCTAATTTGGGTGGGGCCTGCCTCGAGAATTTTCCAGCAGCCTGCTCAGCCGCCTTTTGCTGCTCGTCCTTCTTGCCACCATCCCCCTTTTTGACGTGGGTGTATTGAACTGCAGCAATGGCCGCCCTGACCTGTATCGGACTTGCATCAAGCTGGCCCAGGGCAATCCTTGTCAGCAAGGACAGCATGTCCATCTCAGGCGCCTCGACCGGAACCGCCCTTTCGCGCTTCAGTGCGCCTCCGTGGGGCTGCGCCTCCAACTCAACGGATACCGCTGAGCCATTTGCTGATTCAACTGTCGCCTTCTTTTTTCGCCCAGCACCCGGCCGGGCGCCGCCAGAGTTGGGGCGAGCGCCCCCGCTCTTGCCTTTAACGCCTGCCATTTGCTGAATTCCTTTTTTCAAAAAGGGGAAAAAATCTCTACGTGAGAGGGCAAGTGGTGTCCGAGGTAAAAGGTCGTACGGTTTCGACCCGCCCCACCCCTCCCAGCCCCCAAATGACAATGGTTGTCATTTTCGATCGAATCGAGGGAAAACCCAGAAAAGGGCTCGACCAGACGTCAACGCGACTCTGCAGGTCGCACCATGCAGCGCAGGCGTCTGGCTCAGGCTCGGCCAGCCCCCTTTGCCGACTCAATGGCAGTCTTGGTTTTGTGGCAAGGAACACACAACGCCTGGAGATTCGACTCATCATCGGTACCTCCTGCCGCCACGTTGATGATGTGGTCAACCTCTAGATCCAGAGTGACCAAACCGCAGTGGCAGCAGGTGTACTGGTCGCGCTCGAGAATGACATTGCGAATGCGCCGCCAGGGGCGACCACCGCGACCAGAGCCCCAACCATCTGCCCCCTCCGCCGCAACCGGCTTGGCCATCTCACGCTGCGGAGCAGCCTGCATCCTTGGCTTGATCGTGCAAAGCCTAGACATTGCGTACTCGACACATACATCTTCTCCGGACAATCTCGCGCCACGATTTGGCGCACTCGAAAACGTGGCGCGGATTACTCGACCTTCCGACTCGGTAGCTTGAAGTCCGCGAACCGATCGGCAAGGTCGGCGATCTTCTTCACACCCAGGAAGCCGATGAACACACCAGCAGCCGTGGCGAAGTTCTGAGGTAAACCGAAGTACTCAAGCAGCGGGATCAGGCCAATAGTAATCAGCGTGCAAAGCGAAGCTTCAAGCAGCGCCTGGCGTCTGGTGCCACCGCCATAGATGATCCGCAATGCACCCACCACGAAGGACAGTGCGCCGGCATAAATCGTCGGCGCATGTTGGCTCAGCCACGCGAGTACGAGCAGCCAGGTGTCTGGTTTGTCGGGCATGTTTGGCATCTCAGATCCTCCCGATTGGGAGTCAGAAAACAAAAAGCCCAGTTCAGTGACTGGGCTTCGAAATTTGCTAGCGATCAATCTTGATCTGTTTGGCGTGGCCAAGATCGCTTAATTACTTCCTTCTTCGTTTCTTCCCACGCAAGCAGGAGGTCCGGGAATTCGTCACTGACTCCCCATCTCTGACCGAAAGAAGGAAGCCCGTGCTTGCCTCTCAACTTACACGCCAAAAGGTACGACTCATAACCGAAATACCCGACGACCTCTGCCTGGTGTGCATGCACCTCTGTTGGGTCGAAAGAAGCGTCATGAATTGCATAAAGATGTTCGTTCGCCAATGCCTTTTCGGTAGTCAACCAAGCCAAATCACTTGCGTACTCAGCATCTAGATGTTTCAACTCGTCGTTGGTGATATCTAGCTCAGGATAAGGGCAGTTCGGCCAGTTTTGATAGTGGGTGTGCGGGTCTAACCCAGCGGAGTACTCATAGTAATCCCTCCTGTTAAACCGCGATTGGAGCGCATAGAGGTCGAGCTTCGCGATCACGCCAATGGCTACAAACTTTGCATCTCGTGCCCGGTCCCGACTTTTAAACAACCAATCTTTCAGCCAGCCAATGACCGAAGCAACGACGCCACTTGCCAAAACGATCTTGAGGATGTCCCCCCAGCCAAGAACAGTGGCCGTCACTTGAACTGGTTCCACCTAAGGTTACTCCATTAAAAAAGCCCGACTCTTTGGCCGGGCTTTGTGTGTCGCCTCTCATAACGCGCAAGATCGACATGATGGGGTTAATTTACGGCCAATTGGCCACTATGGTCAAGCGGCATCTACGAAGATTTGTTCTTGGTCGAAAATCTCTGTCGCATGGATCACGGCGGCCTCTTCCAGCTGCTCTAGCCGCTTGTGAACACCACCACGCCAGTTGCGGCGTGTGCGCTCCGGGGAGCCGGCGAGGTCCCATGTGTTCATATCGTAGAACTCGGCCGGCAGCACGATCATGTCGGTGGAGCGCTTGCCAGATTGGATGCCCTTCAGCTTCGGGATGGCCCACGCAGTGAGCGCCTTGTAAACGAACAGCTCCGGTGCTGGGGAAACCATGCGCGCCACCAGGCGGCCAATAGCGCCGACCTTGTTGGCCTTGTGCGTTGAGTACTTGGCCACAAGCACATCCCATTGAGCGGGCTCAAGCTGGCGATGCAAGAGTGCATAAAGGCAGCAGTCGTAGTCGAACTTATCGCGCACAGATAGCGTGCTGCCCGTCCCGCCTTGGCGCGCATCGGCATCGATCAGCTTCTGCCATGATTGCTTGGCACTGTTGTCGATATTGTCGGCGGCCAGTACGCGTACCAGGGTGCCCATCACGTCTTTATAGATGCCCATCACTCAATCCCCTGTGAAGTTGGTGCCGCCGGCTCCGATACGATTACTGCTCTGATACAGCTCCTCGGGACCAGTGACCTGAGGGTTCCTCAATTGCTCGATCTGGCTCGTCGCGACCCGCAGATTCATGCCCAACTGGGTTACTAGTTCGTCCAGGGGTAGAGCCTGGCGGGTCCAGCCATCAATCCAGCCGGAAGCGTTGCAAGCCTCGCATGCCAGCTCATGAAATACGCCCTGCACCACCGCCCGACCTTGGCAGGCAGGACACTCAGCCAGCTTGATCACCTGCTTCTTGAAGGATTGCCCGTGTGACTTCCTCATGCTTACTCGATCCATTCGCCACACCCCCAACTTAAAGGATTGAACCAGCGCCAAGCCGGCACCCACACCACCACCGTATCCCTCCAGCCCTGCCTCGAGCCGCAGTGACCACAGAGTTTCAGGTTCTCAAACGAGTTGTAGAACTTGGCGACGTGACGGTCGATGCGGCTGATCGCTCTGCAGGATTTGCAGGCAAGAGCGTGATGAAATGCCATTTTTAAACCTCGCCACTCACAATGTTGGAAACTACCGCGCATCCCTTGCCGTTCGTGGCCTGCACAGGGTTTTGCGAATCTTCATATTGGGCGTCTGTCAGGTTGTGAACGGCCTTGAAGCCGCGCTCATCTAACCAGTTGTGCCACTTCACCAAAGCGGCCAAACGCTGCTGGCGGGCCTGGGTGTTGATGTAGGTGCTGGCGATCTTGCCCAGCGAGTGATTCAGCAGCATCTCGCCGATGTGCCCGTCGATATCGAGGTCGGTCCAGGCGGTGCGGGCCACCTTGCGCAGGTCGTGGCTGGTCCATTCGCCCTGCCCGATCCTGGTGAACACGGCGCTGGCCTGCCCTTCACTCAGCACCCGACCACGGCGTGACGGAAACAGGTAAATGCCCTCGTAGCCCTGGGCGATCTGGACGGCGCGGTACCGGGCCAGCATGGCCTTGGTCTGGGCGGTCAGCGGCAGTCTGTGCTCGGTGCGCGTCTTCGTGTTCTCGGCCGGGATGTACCACTCAGCATCCGGGATAGAGATGTCCGCCCAGCGAGCTTGCCGGGTCTCACCCACTCGGGTGCCATGGCACAGCATCATCAGCGCAAGCATGGCCTCGCCCGGGTGCTGGTCGAACAGGTTGGCGAGCATCGGCACCACATCAACCAGGTGCACGCCACGCAGCCTGGCAGCCTTGGGCATGATCCTGGCCTTGGTGAAGTCGACGAACTTGATTCCCGACATCGGGTTGTCCTCGATTAGCCCCAGCTTGTGCGCCTGGCGGAAGGCGACCACTAGCAGGCCGAACAACTGCCGCACGTAGGACAGGGACAGTTCCTGCTGGGCTGGCCACATCAGTTCCTTGTCCAGCACGGCCGCCGTCAGCCCACGAATCAGCACCTCGTCGAGCCGTGGCTTCAGGTGGCACTTGATCGCCGATAGCGCGCCGGTCTTGCGCTTGGCGGAAAGCGAGCGGTCGCGGCCCATGCGGTCGCCGTACCAGTCCAGCAACTGACCACAGGTAGCCATGACGCCGGCGGCGACGGCAGCCTCTGGGTCGTGCAGCAGCCGCTGGCGAAGCGCGGGCAGCTCGGCCATCACCGCAGCAGCGCCCAGCTCAGGCCAGCGAGCAATGTGCTTCCAAGCCTTGCCCTTCACCAGGTACCACGACCCGCGCTGACGATCTTGGCCGAAGCGCAAATACAGGCCCGGGTGCCTCGGGTCACGCAGGTCATGCACGGCCAGGTCAGCGGACTGACGGCGGATCTCGGCGTCGGAGAGTTTCACAGCGCGGGTCCTGCTCATGCAGCCACCACTGTCGGTTCCAAGCGCAGATAGGCGCGGAGCTGCTCCATCGCGTCGAAGTGGCCTCGGCACACAATAGCCAGATAGCCCTGATCGCTGAGCTTGCGGATCCGCTCGTGCTGACTTTCCGAAATCGCAGCGTCGTTCGGCGGCGTCGCCTTGAACTCAAGGTACAGGCCGAAGTAACCACCCCGGGCCATCGGCAGCACCAGATCAGGAATTCCGGCCTTAACGCCCTGAGCCTTCAGCTTCGCGGCCACGGCCTTAACCCGGTGCCCACCGTTGGGCACGTGATAGATCAGGTCGGAAACCTCGGGCATACGCAGGCGGAGCTCGGCCATCAGCGCGGCCTGCTCCAACCCTTCACGATCGACGGGCTTGGCCCGGGGGCTGCGCGGCTTGAACACCTTCATGGTCACCGTCTTCATTTGCGCGAACTCCGCACCTGGCCGTCCCGACGGATCAGGTAAAAGCACGCCTCCCAGATGACCACGGTCACGGCGAGCATCAGGACGAGCAAGGTTTGTAGGTCCATCATGCAGCCCCCTTCACTGTGAGTACTCCGGCCCGAATCAAGGCCTCATGTGTTTCGGCGATCGCGCGGAGCATGTCTGGCCAGTCCACTTCGCCGGCGGCGCGGCCGTCGATCACGTCGTGACAGGCGCTGCAGGCGTAGACCGCCACGGTGTCGAAGCCCTTCATGCCCATGCCCTTCTGCCCACACGGCAGATGCGCCAGCACCGTGGTGGCCGGGTCGAAGTTGCAGATGCCCGGCATGCGCACGGCGCAGTCCTGGCCATTGGCCGAGGCGCGGAGTTTCTTCGAGGTCACGCGCATACCTGCTCCCCCGTCGTGCGATCGATCACTTCGTAGGTGGATGGCCACATCAATTGGCCAAAGCGCAGAGCCATCGCTGGATCCGCAAACAGCGCCACAGCGAGATCCGGTTGATAGTCCAGTTCCCACTTGTACCCGCAGCAGTGCACTGCATAGCGGTAATTGGCCGGGTTGATCGGAGCGAGATATGGGTTAGGCACGAGCACCTCCCAGCCGGACGCGCATCTGGGCCAAGGCATCGTTTCCGACCTCTGGCGTGACCTTCGCGGCAACACGAGCAGGAAGCGCCTTGGGCATCGGCTGGAGCGGCAGACCGGCGAGCAACCGGCGAATGGTGATGGTGTAGTTACGCTCGAACAGCTTCAGGCTCAGCGATGTGTCGAGCTTGTTCAGGCTTTCGAAACCACATTCCTTGGCCGTGTGCCATATCGCGTCATGCGACCACTGGCCCTGACCGGCCATGCTTGGGTGAGCATTGCGGCATGCTTCACGGTGTGCAGCGGCAAGCGTCGGCAGACCCAGCATTTCAGGAGTGGGTTTGCACCATTCGATAAACTGCCCAGGGCTTGGAATGAAATCACCGGGGTGCTTGCGCACCTGGGCCATGCCGTAATCGATCTGGCCTTGGGTGCAGACTCCCTCTTCAAGAAACGCCTGGAACCACTGTCGCTTCGAAGCCTGATAGGTCTCTTTGTCCGGCCATGCTTGGCGCCAGGCCGAACGAATCGAGCGGAGCTCTTTGAACAGTTCGTTGATGGCTGACACCAGCGTGGTGTTGGTCTCAGTGACAGCCGGAGCCGCCTGCTCGGCAGCGAGAAGTTCACCCGACTGAGCTTTATCCCACAGGCCGTGGGCGATCATGGAGACGGCTTTCATGACTTCACCCCGTTTTGCCATTCGGTATCGTCGTCGTCGAAATCAGAAGCAGGCGCTTGCCTCGGCTTGAGCGGAGTGACATTGGAGGCCGTTGCATTGCGCGCCCTGTCGTTGGCAACCCACTTGACCAACATGCCAACCCACTCAGCCTGGGTGTTGCACTGTTGCGCCGGCTCGTAATGGGCGGTGAACGCTACGCGCACTTGTTCAGTGAACAGGTCCAGAGACAGTCCGCGGTGCAGGGCGTAGGTTTTTAGAAGCGTGTCATCCGGTACCCAGTCGAGAGTCATCTCGCTTGGCATGCGAGGGTCGACTGGCTCACGCGCAGAGAGAGGTTCTTTATTCTTCTCTACATCTTCTTTAGGTAACGCACCGCTAACGATCGCAGCGTTACCTTTGCCGTTACCGGCTTTGTGGTTCGCCACACGTTTTGCCGTGAGAAGCCTGTTTTTAGCGGTCTTGCCGTTGTGGCGCTCGAAGTGCGGGAGACTGATAACCCCTTCCGCCTCGATCATCCATGACACCGATTTCATGTGTTCGCAGAAACCGGTAACGCCAACAAGACGGTCTAGTAACTTTTTGCTAACGCTCGGAGCGTTACCTTTTTCTGTTTGCTGGTCGAACCAGCCCCACACACGCATCAACTTGCCGACGACCGCATCAGGGTCGATATCAGCCAGGTCAGCGATCTGGCAAACCTCCGGCTTATCCAGGGTGGTGAGTTCGAATTTGATCCAATCGCCGGCCATTACACGGCCTCCTGCAGAAGTTCAGCGAGGCGCGTCAGGCCTTTGGGGGTAATCATTGGGTCGAATGCGGCCCGCTCGATCCCGGTTTCAGGGTCAGGCTTGAGAGCGGTGACCTTGTGGGTCATGTAACCGGCGGTGATGCGTGGTTGGTATGCGACCCAGCGCTTGCAACCATGCCGCCGGAAGATCCACCGGTGCTGCTCAAGCCAAGCGAACAGTCGTGTGGGGGCCATACCAAGTTGCTTGGCGGCATCGGTAATGCAGATCGCTCCGCCGGCAGCTGCGAGCCGATTGATAGCGGCGACCTTTGGCGCTTGCTTCGAAATGACGCGCTGCAGCTCACCATTCTGGTCGGCCAAGTCGGCAGCAAGCCGGAGGGCATCGGGAAGGGTTTGCGGAATTGTGACGACGTGTCGCGACACGTTTTCGAGTTCAGCCAAACGTGTCACGACACGGTGGCGAAGTGGGATGCTGTACCCAGTGAGCAGGGTTTCGGTCAGGACACGATCAAGGCAGAATTCGGCTGTGTAGCAACGGCCATCCTTCTCTTCGTGGAGATGGCGCAAATCTGCGCCATCAGCTACCAGGGCTTTGCGCATCACGCGGATATCGCGAATGACATCCTTGTGCTGCTTCCCGGTCAGTTCAGCAATCTCGCGGCTCGACATGGTGACCTTATTGCTTGGAGCGACGATCGTGTTCATAATGGCCCCACAGTGTTTTAAAAGTTGTTGAAAGAGCCGGGCTGCAACCCGGCTTTTTTGTGCCTGTTAGAAATTGGCGGTAAAGGTGTCGGGCACCCCGTGGTAGCTTTTTGTTTCCAAACAAAAAGATCACGGAGACCAGTGATGTCAGAAGATCTGTTGGTAAGCCCAGTAACCGGATGGGAAGTGCGAACCGTCGAGGTCATGCAAGCGCTCCTGCTTCAGTTCCGTTTTGTATCGACGCCTTTCCAAGGTCCCGGTGAAACACAGACAACTCCCCTGCTTGTAGTGACTTCCGAACAGGCGCGAGAGCTGATTGAACTGTTGAAATCAGTGCTTGATAAGGTTGAGAGCTTCGCCATCTCGTCTTCATCAGGTCTGAAGCACTAAGGATCAAAAGGGTGCTGAATGCGGGTGCCCTTCCCTCTGCTAAAACGGACTTCGCGTCTTTCATCTCAAGCCACCTTCACCGACTGTTCCATCACATCCAGCTCGTGACGCACGTGATCGATTTCTTTGCGGATCGCTTGTTTCTCGATCTGGGTGACGCACCCGTCATCGAGTGCGCCGTGTATAGCCAAGGTCAGATCGGCGATTTCCTTCCCGACGTGCATCATTGACGCGGTCAGCGCCTGCGGTGCCGGTGCGACTTTCTTCACCAGTTCGAAACCGAACTGCTCAGCCAGGGCCGCGAGCGGCCGCATATCTCCGGTGTGAAGCAGGATCCCGAACAGGTGCTCGATGGTCAGGTGATGGGCATCGTTGTCAGGGTTGGCGCGCTGCAGCAGGCTCACGTGGGGAACGCCCATCTGGCCGGCCAGCACCTTCGCTTCGTTGTCGAGGACCGCGCTCTGGCAAGCCCGCAGGAATTCGTCCATTCGTAAAACCTCTGTTTTGTTTCAGTGGTTGCACGTCACGACGCCCAGCAAAATGAGTCATCGCCGGGCAGTCAGGCGGCAAGCGTTGGAGATGCCTTGAACTTGCCCTTTGAAAGGACTTCGATCTGGTATTGCCTGGACACCGGGATGGTGTCGCCCCACATGGTCACGGCGCTCGGCTTGATACCCAGGGCTTCCGCCAATTTCTTTTTGTTGCCGAAGAACTCGGCGACTTGTCGGGTTTTCATTTCGCTTCCTCGTTGGAGCATGCGTGAATTTCAGCATGCTTAAGTTAGGAAGGTCAAGAAATCCTTCAGCAAACTGCATACTTAAATTCAGCTAGCTTAATATTGGGTCCATGGAAAGACACGAACGTATCGCCAAAGCCATCGCGGCCAGCGGCAAAAAGAAGGGCGAAATTGCCACTGCTTGCGGGGTCGCGAATTCGGCCGTGACGCAATGGATCTCGGGCGAAAGCAAAAGCTTGAGGCCTGAAAATCTGTACGCCCTAGCGAAAGCCACCGGGTTTCGAGCGGAATGGTTGGCGATTGGCGAGGGTCCGGAAAAGGAATCCAGCGAAGAATCGAACGTTATCCGAATTGCTCAGCCCGCCATGTACCGATACCCAGTCATCAGTTGGGTTTCCGCCGGATCTTGGGAAGAGGCTGTGCAGCCATACCCTGACGGATTCTCAGATCGGTATGAGATGTCCGACTATGACTCCAAGGGGCCAGCGTTTTGGCTTGAGGTCAAAGGAGACTCGATGACTGCGCCGACTGGCACCAGCGTCCCCGAGGGGATGATGATCCTGGTAGACACAGAGGCGGATGTGAAGCCTGGCAAACTGGTCATCGCCAAGCTACCAGCGAGCAATGAAGCAACATTCAAGAAGCTCGTCGAGGATGGGGGTATCCGCTACCTGAAGCCCCTGAACCCAGCTTATAAGATGGTCGAATTGGATAAAGACTGCCGCATAATCGGCGTGGCGGTTCGGATGACCGGAAAGCTGTAGCCCCCCTCCCCGCTACTGAGCCCGCCACGCGCGGGCTTTTTCATGTCCGCACGGCAGAGGAGTACAAATGTACTCCATCGATATTGCCGTCTTCCTACGAATGAAATACTGTTTATCCATACAGTTAATCCAAGGAGGCTGACATGAACCAGAGCTCAACCATTATTGCTTTCACCCCCAAGTCCTATGAGCAGGTAGGCCGCCGCATCCAGACCAAAGTTTCAGATCCCCAGGTCCAGAAACATCAGGCGGTAACGATCACCAGGCGCGACGATGAATCCCCCGAAGCCTGGGAGCGAGTCCTCCAAGAGCTTGAGGAAACTCACGGCATAACCATTGAGCGTCTGGACCTGAATTGTGTCCGCATTGGCTGGAAGCGCTACATCGATTGTTGAAGGAAGCCCGCGGGATGCGGGTTTTTTTACGCTTGTGAATTTCAGCATTCTTAATTTGTTTTTTCAGAATGCTTGACTCGTTAATTTCAGCTTGCTTAAATAAATCCCAAGCCAAGCAACAACGGCCAGCAGCGAAAGCCGCGCCGCTCTTTAACAACCAGAAGACAGACCCTGATTGCGATCAGGGAACAACAACGCAACACAGCCTGCCTCCGTGTCCGGTAACTCGGCACGCAAGGTTTGCTGAGAAGTACGGAAAAGCATCACTTCTGCACCTTGGCGACAGGGTGCAGCGGGATGTAACCCAACCCAGAGGAATCAACATGTTCGGCAAACTGTTTGGAAAGAAATCGGGCGAAGCGCGCCAGGCCCTGGCCGTGATGACCAATCGCGACCTGATGCAGGCTTCGGTCTACGGCGTCTTCTACGTCGCTTCCGCTGATGGCGACATCGAGAAGGAAGAGCTGGAGAAGATCGAGAAGCTGATCAACAACTCCCCCGCCCTGAAAGGCTTCGGCGCCGAACTGAGCAACACCATCGACCGCGCCAAGGCCGACTTCAACGACGGCGGCCCGCGCATAATCCGGCAGAACGCCGAGAAGGAACTGAAGGACCTGGCCCACAGCGTGGACGACGCGGCTACCGTCCTGAACTTCATGCTCACCGTGGCCGAGGCCGACGGCGAGATCAAAGACGCCGAGATGGTGGTGCTGGAGAAGGCCGCCAAGATCATGAACCTCAACCTCAAAGACTACCTGTAGCCATGTTCAGCAGGCTCAGCACCAGAGTGCGCTCGCTGGCCGCGTACGGGCTGGCCGGCGGGATCGTCTTCGTCGATTCAGCCAGTCGCATCCTTTCAATGGTCGGTGACCTGGTCCTGGTCACGTTGCTGCTGATTGTTCTGCTGGCCGGCAAGGCGAAGGACAAACCGTAGGCATCACTTCTGCCCATTCAATGAGTGGGCAGCGGGATGACAACGTGAGGAATGAACAAATGCGGACAGCTGTTTGCAAAGCCATTTACTGGCTGATCGAACCACTACTCGACCTGCTGGATGAGCGGAACGCAAAACTCGCTACCCAGCAGGCGGATCAATCCAAATTAGCGGCCGATGGGGAACGAAGGGATCGGCATTGACGGGCTCAGCACAACCTTCGGAAACACCCCGTAAATGTGGCCGCATGAAGCGCAGTGAGCAACCTCAAACCATGCGTCGCCTCCCTTGCTGTGCTGAACGCTTTTCTGGCTGACGATTTGGTTTAAGCCAACAACACTGCAGCCAGGGCATTTTGGTTCAGCGAGTAGTTTATCCATTTACATTACCTCAACAGTCGTAGGGACTTGAGAGGCTAGCACGGCCCGGCGTGGGTAAACATCCGGGCACCATCATGTTGATCAACCAGCGCCACGTCAGCCTGACGTTAATTGCCCGAGCGCCTGGTACTCCCCAGCACCAGGCCGCATCGGAGATCGCTCGGCTGACTGCCCCGAGATAGCAGGGTGGCCACCTTTACCCGAGCCAGAGCGGATTTTGTCGCGGCGTAGACGGTTTACTCGCCAGCCAGATTCGAGCGATCTCCGATGCGGATGATTCTGCACCGCGCAACGCGGCCCCCCGCAGTCAACCAACTACCGAGGAATGCTCGGCAGTTCAACTAAGCACGGAGGATTTGCAGCCATGTAACCGACCGATCGAAGACCGCCCAACAGCGGCACCAACTCCACATAGGGAGGCCTCTGTGGAGCACAACGAAAGCCCGGGAATCCTCGGGCTTTTTTTCGCCCGCGTTTATCCGTCAGCACTCCCCGCTGCGCCCAACGGCAAACAGCAGGCGGCATTAGTGCTGACGAATAACCGCAACCCAAAGGAAGGAATCGTGATGAACCAGACCATTCGCCAAAAACAAGCGGTCCTGCAGGTGTTGCGGGAACGCGTATCGATGTCCACCTCGGAGATGTTCCAGATGATTGGTCGCGAAGAGCCAGCCAGGCCGCCCCGCTTCAACGTTATCCCGCTGGGCGGCAACAAGTTCGATGTGATCGAGCATGACACCGGGCTCTCCCGTGGCGCCCGTAACGGTCATGACACAGCCTGCGGTTACGCCAAGCAACTGGAGCAGAACGCCGACTTCTTCGACGAGGTCCGGGTAACTACCAGGCGCTTCGGGCGCACCCTACTCCGCTGGACGATCGGCTGCGCTGTTGCCCTGGCCGTCTTTGCCTACTACGGAGCGCAGCAATGATCGGCGTCCCAATGCCCAACCCGCGTGACTCGATCATCGCCGACCTGAACCAGCAGATGGATCGGTTCTTCGGCTCCGGCGGGGAGGTCCAGCAGATCGCCAGCGGCGTCAGCGCGGAAATGGTCGGCTACGGCGCCTCCTCCCACCAAGACCGCCTCAAGGCTGAACGCGCCAAGCTGGCACCCCGCGTCAAAGCCCTGGCCGATGCCGGCAAAACCCTCGCCTTCACCGCCGCAGAGCTGAAGATGCGGCCAGCCCGCGTCAAGCTCATCGCGCACGAGAACGGGTTCGCGTTTTCCTCATGAGGCGGATCAACAACCAGGTACGCCAGCGCCTTCGCCAGTCGCAATTCAACCTCCCACCCAGCGGCCTGCAGGCCATTCCGGAGAAACAGCCATGTCCACCCCAACCGATACCGCAGAGTTCCTCGAAGAGCTGAACGGCGGAGCCTTCGCCAGCCAGATTGGCCACGCCCTTTCCGAAGTGGCGTCCGGGGTCGTCGACCACGGCAAGGCCGGCAAGCTGGTCATCACCCTCGACTTCAGCCAGATCGGCGAATCCAGCCAGGTGAAGATCAAGCACAAGCTCGACTACAAGGTGCCGACCAAGCGCGGTACCCGCAGCGAGAACACCAGCCTGGATACGCCGATGCACGTCGGCTCAGGCGGGAAGATCACCCTCTTCGCGGAGAAGCACGACCAGCTCTTCAGCCGCGAACAAGCCCCCATCACCCCTCGCACTTAACCGCTCGACCATCAAGGAACTGAAAAATGTCTCTGACCAAAGAAGCGATCCAGCTCATCACCGATACCGCGCTCGAAGCGAGCGGCAAAACGCTGGCTACCCAAACACCGGCCATCGTGCTGCCTGAAGGCTGCCAAGTTGTCACTCTGGAGAAATGGCAGGCCGGTCGCAGCCGTTTCCGTGGCATCTACTCCACCCACTCGCTGGCCGACTTCAGCGCATACGTCGCCGACCGGGCGATCGCCACGGCCAAAGGCTTCATCGACCAGGACGAGATGACGTGCACCCTGCTGTTCAACCTGGGCACTGACGCAGAACCGGGCCACGCGGATGACCGCGCTGTGCTGAAGCTCAAGGCGTCGGCCGGCTACAAGGCAGCTCAAGCCATCGGCGGCCGGGCAATGACGCAGAAAGATTTGAGCGACTGGATCGAGGACTGGCACCAGTATCTGACCCCGGTGGATGACGAGGGCAAGGCGATTCCCGTGGCCAGGGCCATCGCCGCCGTGCGCACTATCACGGTGAAGGCGACCAGCGAATCCGAAAACACTGTCGGCGATACCAGCGCCAGCCGCAGTGCTATGGATCAGATCGAAGCCCGCAGCAAAGAAACACTGCCGGCCGCTCTGCTGTTCAGCACTATCCCGTTCGAGGGCCTGACCGAGCAGCAAATCAATCTGCGGATTTCGGTCATCACCAGCGGCACGGTGCCGGCGCTGAAGTTACGCTGGGTGGGTGAAGAGGTTCAGCGAGAAGACATCGCCCAAGAATTCAAGACTGTCCTTCAAGAAAAAATCGGCACCAATGCGTCTCTATCCCTCGGCGCGTTCGATCCAAAATAAGCGATTCAGGCCGGGAAACCGGCCTACCTCAGCACCGTAATGAAGAAAGAAGATGGTTAACTACTTCCATTGAGAATCATCGAGATTTCTGACCATTTTAAAACTTTGAAACGCTGGCCTCACTTTGTACACCTCTACGTTATTTTTGATGTCGCCGAGCGCTTGATACACCTTCGCTCGACTCAAATTACTATTAAACCCTACCAACACTTCAGCGAGACTAACTGTATCGTCGAAGTACTTGAAATACCGACCATCCTCCTCTTTATCCAACGAGACGAATGCTCTGGCTTCTTCTTCATATGACCAATGCGAGTACTTGGTATATAGAAGCCTTTCCCCCCACAACATTTCGCCCTCGGGGTCTACAGGAAAAATAAAATCGTCAGGCCTTGTCTCGACATAATGCACGTCTTTCAGCAGATCTGCGCTCACGTCAAAGCCAAGACACACTCCAGTATGCCTATCTCCGTAGTGAGCCCATTGCACTGGACTGTGGTTCGACTTGCTAAAACACAGCATTCCGTACTCTTTATCGAACTCACGCTTAACTAAAGTAAAGAGATCTCTGACGCCTCTGTTAGAAACATTAGCCCCTAACAGTTCAAACGGATCATTTACGCCCAACAAAGTTGAAATTTTAATCCTTCTTTTCTCTATGTTTTGAATTCCGTAATCGGCGTTCAAAAAATGGTAGACCCGAATCTTCGTTGTATTACTCACACCCACCCCTCCCACGATGTCGCTTTCTGGAATAATCCCATGACCACAGCCCAGAAGAAACACCCCTTCGATTTCAAAACGCAATACGGACTCGGCTTCAACACTCAGGACGATGAGATCGTTGTCGACTTCTTCTGCGGTGGTGGCGGCGCCGGTACCGGGCTGGAGATTGGCCTGGGCCGTGCGGTGAACGTGGCGAAGAACCACAGCCCCCAGGCGATCAGCATGCACACCGTGAACCACCCGGGCGCCGTGCACTACACCACCGACGTGTTCGAGGGTGATCCGGATACCGAGTGCGGCGGCAAGGCCGTGGGCTGGTTCCACATGTCTCCGGACTGCACACACCACAGCCAGGCCGCCGGGGGCCAGCCGCGTAAGCGTGAGATCCGAAACCTGTCGTGGATCGGCCTGAAGTGGGCCGGCAAGAAGAAGCCCCGGGTGATCAGCCTGGAGAACGTGAAGCAGATCCTGCAGTGGGGCCGGCTGATCGCCAAGCGCGACAAGGCCACTGGCCGGGTGGTGAAACTCGGAGGCGATGTGGCAGCACCTGGTGAGGTAGTGCCGGTGGGCCAGCAGTTCCTGATCCCTGACCCGAAGCAACGCGGCCGGACCTGGCGCCGGTTCGTGGCCCTGCTGGAAGGCATGGGCTATGCCGTGGAGTGGAAGGTTATCAAGGCGTGCGACTTCGGCGCGCCAACCAGTCGCGAGCGCCTGTTCATGATCGCCCGTTGCGACGGCCAGTCAATCGTGTGGCCGGAGCCAACCCACGCGAAGCACCCGGTCAAGGGCCAGCAGAAGTGGAGAACCGCAGCCGACTGCATCGACTTCAGCGACCTGGGCAAAAGCATCTTCGGCCGCAAGAAGGACTTGGCCCCGGCCACACTGCGCCGAGTCGCCAAGGGCATGAAGAAATTCGTCATCGACAACCCCGCGCCGTTCATTGTGCCGATTGCCAACTGGTCCGGTGAGGCAGTTCAATCGGCCGACGAGCCACTGCGCACCATCACCTCCTACCCAAAAGGCGGCGCGTTCTCGGTGGTCAGCCCGGTCATTGCCCCGGCAACCCATCAGGGCAGCGACCGTATCAATGACCCGCTCGACCCTCTGCCGACGGTGACCTGCGCGAACCGGGGGGAGCTCACCCTGATCAGTCCGCTGATGGTGGGTGCAGGTGGGCCGGAGTACTCCGGAAAGCCGGTGAGCGTCGACCATCCAGCTGGCACGCTGATGACTCAAAACCACCGTGCGATCGCAGCCGCGCACCTGGTGAAGTTTCGATTCAACGATGCGGGCAAGGCCTTGGATGAACCTTTACCGACCATCACCAGCGGCGGTAACTACCAGCGGCCAGCCGGCGCCGCTCACGCAATGGGTGTCTCGACGGTGTTCATGGCCCAGATGAATGGTGGATTCAACACCACGGCTGCCAAGAGCATCGAGGACCCAATGACCACCGTGACCAACACCGGCAGTCAGCAGCAGCTGGTCGCGGCGAACCTGGTGCACCTGCGCGGCAACTGCGATGCCCGAGACGCCACGGACCCACTGCATACCATCAGCGCCGGCGGTACGCACCATGGTCTGGTCAGTGCGTTCATGGAGCGGGCTTTCGGGGCAAGCGTTGGCCAGGTCCTGGACGAGCCCGCGCCGACCATCACGGCGGGCGGTGGCGGTAAAAGCTCGCTGGTATCGCTCACGCTGTCGCCAGAGCATGAAGCTGGCGCCCTGCGTGTAGCCGCCTTCCTGATCAGCTATTACGGGACCGAGAACATCAGCGTCTGCGATGCGCCGGCGCCGACCATCACCACCAAGGACCGTCTGGCGATGGTCACCGTCATGGTGAAGGGCACGCCCTACGTGATCGTCGACATCTGCCTGCGGATGCTCAAGCCCGAAGAGCTGTACAAGGCCCAAGGCTTCCCCTCCGACTACATCATCAGCCACGGCGCCGACGGCAAGCCGTTCACCAAGACCCAGCAGGTGCACATGTGCGGCAACAGCGTTAGCCCGCCGCCGATGGCTGCCCTGGCTAGAGCCAATGATCCGTGGCGCTCCGCAGAACGCCAGGCAGTTGCGGCGTAGCTCAAAGCCATGGCACGGCGGCCAGCCACTCACCCACGCGCGAAAGCATCTGGCCCAGCAGCTGGACAAGAGCCTGGTACATCAAATCAGCAAAAAGTTTCTGCATGCGTGAACGCTCCGGCTCGTTGAACTCCGGATCACGTTGCGCTGGTCATCCTTCATCACCGCGTTTCGCCCTATTGGCGGGGAGAAACACTCTTATCATTCCGCCGCCCGGGCATGCCCCGGCATAGGACGCCCCATGCCCACAGAAAATAATCCGGTGCCATTCGAGCGCGAAGAGCGCTACATCGTTCTAAAGCTCAATCGCCTAGCGAAAGATGAGGCTGAGTATCTGCGCGACTGCCAGTCGAAAGCGATGGTCGAGTGCGTAGTCGTTGAGTCCGACTGGCCTGAATACCACCTTGTCTGGGCGATGATCGAGCACCGGATGGCCGGCAAGCCGGTGCCGGACTTCAATCTCTGGCGCCGCGCAGATGAATTGCAGCTGCGCCTTAACGCAGCGGATCAGCGGATTGATGAACTGACCAGGCCCCAGGTCGAGCAGTTGGCCCATATGCCGGTTGAGCGCTGCTACGACGTCCGGGCCAAGATGATCATTGCATTCAACGAAGCCAGGAAGAACGGCGGTGATTTAGATGACGCGCTCGACGCTGCATACAAGTCAGCCTTGCGCTTCTCACCAAACCCTCTGGCGGCCGAGAAGCCGGATCGTTCGCCAGAGGACTATGCCATCGAGCACGCCGAATACATGGCAAAGTCAGCCGACGACGTGCTGTCGAAGTTCCAGGCGTACGGTCTGGCTCTGCTGGAAGTTGATGAGGGCGGTGACGACGGCGAAGGTGAGCTGCTTGAGAGTATCGACTCCGCTCGCAGCGATCTGCAGGAGTCACTGGTAGATCTGCGCGGCATGGTTTATGAGTTCCGCAAGCGCTCCAGCCGCTGCAAATCCCTGTAACCCCTCCCCCTTCAAAGTCAGCCGCTATAGCCCAGTACACCGAATGAAAAGCTCAGAGAGCAGGCGGGGAATTACCGGCAACAGTTACGAGTGGGGCATTCATAAAGGCATCCCAGCACTGATAGGCGTCGTGCTGCCTTTTGGTCGCAGCTTCCCATTCAGGCCCCGAAACACACCTGGATGACACAAGCATCATCATTCCCATGGTTGCGGCGTCGAGCTCTAACAACAGTTCGTGTGATTTCATCCTGAAGTCATCAATAGATGCCATGTCAGTGCCCTGGGCGGAACACACCGCCATCGAGTAACAGTTGTCACTCGAGCGGTTGAGTGCGGCGTGGGGGAGATAGTTCATACCCATTCGACCGTAGCCACCCCCCCTTCCCTTCAAAGTCAGCCGCTATAGCGGCAAGGACGAAGTCATGCCTGAAATAAAGGAACGTCCCATCCTGTTCTCTGCGCCGATGGTGCTCGCCATTCTGGATGGCCGGAAGACGGTCACGCGTCGAGAGGTGAAGAAGCGCGCAGCCTTAGATTGCCTGGCTGCGGGGTTTGATCCGTCCTTCCTGGCTCTCCCTGGAAATGCAGATCTTTGTCCATACGGCCAGCCCGGCGATCAGCTGTGGGTGCGCGAGACCTTCGCCTTGCTCGGCAACGAGGACGGCTGCTGTATCGACTGGCAAGACAACTTGGTCAAAGGCGACGAGCGGGGTGCAGCACGGATATACCGGGCAAGCTGTCCGCCGGGCGACTACGGGCTTAATCAGATCCCAGCGAAAGCGGAATGGAAGCCAGATACTGAAGCCATGGAGTATGACGGCGCATGGCGCCCCAGCATCCACATGCCACGCTGGGCCAGCCGTATCCTGCTGGAGATCACCGACGTGCGCGTCGAGCGGTTGCAGGACATCAGCCGCGCCGATATCCGTGCGGAAGGCCTGCAGTGTCCGCCGGAGCTGGCAAGCGATGACGTTTCACCGAATTACAGAGACTGGTACCCGGGGGCTTGGAGGGAGCTGTGGGAGTCAACCGGCGGCGACTGGAACGCCAACCCTTGGGTCTGGGTCGTCGAATTCAAGCGGGTGACCCCATGATCGCCCTCGCCTGGTTCGCCTACGTGTACTGCTACAAGGGGCCGCGGTGATGAGTGCTGCAGCGAAAGTTCTCGACCCCTGCAGCGCCAGCCGAATGATGTGGTTCGACAAGGCAGACCAGCGAGCACTGTTCGGTGATATCCGCGATGAAGAGCATGTGCTGTGTGATGGCCGAGTGCTGAAAGTTGAGCCGGACGTGATCATGGACTTCCGGCAGCTGCCCTTCCCCGATGCCACCTTCAACATGGTCGTGTTCGATCCGCCGCACCTGGTGCGCGCCGGTCGCGAAAGCTGGCTGCGGCTCAAGTACGGAATCCTCACCGACGACTGGCGCGACGATCTTCGTAAAGGCTTCGCCGAGTGCTTTCGGGTACTGAGGCCTGGCCAGTTCCTGATCTTCAAATGGAACGAAACCCAGATCCGGGTCAGCGAGATCCTGACCCTCACCAATGAACAACCGCTGTTTGGCCACAAGTCCGGTAAGCGCGAAAAGACGCACTGGATCACCTTCATGAAACGCCCAGCCTAACCCCTACCCCACACAAGAGCCTGCCGGTATAAGGCGGGCGAGGAATTCACATGTCTGAAGCTCAAACTAAAACGATGTGCATCTATCACGGCAACTGCGCTGATGGCTTCGGCGCCGCCTGGGTAGTTCGGCAGGCGCTCGGCACCGATGTCGAGTTCGTCCCGGGCGTTTACGGCCAAGAGCCGCCGGACGTCACGGGTAAAAACGTGATCCTCGTCGACTTCAGCTACAAGTACGATGTTCTCGCTGAGCTCGCGAACAAGGCGAACAGCATCATCGTCCTCGACCACCATAAAAGCGCTGCTGAAGATCTGGCCCGCTTTGAGCCATTCCACGCCGGCATCGAAGAAGACACCCGGCACGATGACGGGTCACCGTTGCTTGGCTGGAAAACGGCGCACACCATGGCTAACTCGCAAAACGGCCCAGCCATAGCCTGCTGCTTCGATATGAATCGCAGCGGCGCAATGCTCGCATGGGATCACTTCTTTCCTGACCAAGAGCCTCCTCAGCTGCTCCGCCATATCGAAGACCGCGACCTCTGGCTGTTCAAGCTGGACGGTACCCGGGAGATCCAGGCCAACCTCTTTAGCTACCCGTATGACTTCGATGTCTGGGACAAGCTGATGTCTGCCGACGTTGAAACCCTTCGCTCAGACGGCGCAGCGATCGAGCGCAAGCATCACAAAGACGTAGCCGAACTGGTTGCCGTAACGAAGCGTCGCCTGGTGATCGGCGGCCACGACGTGCCGGCTGCCAGCCTGCCGTACACCCTCACCAGCGATGCGGGTCACCTAATGGCGCAGGGCGAACCATTCGCCGCCTGCTACTGGGACACACCGGACGGGCGAAGCTTCAGCCTGCGCAGTACGGACGAAGGTCTCGATGTGTCAGAGATCGCCAAGCAGTACGGCGGCGGCGGTCACCGCAACGCCTCTGGCTTCCGCGTGCCATTCGGCCACGAACTGACCTTGTAACCCATCACCACCTTCTGCCGCCACGGGCGGCATGGAGCACATACATGGTCAGATACAAGACCGTAGAGCAGTTCTCTCGGGAGTCGGGCTATACACCCGATGCTGTCAGAACCAAAATCCGCGACGGCAAATGGCCGAAGCATCTTGTTTGGCGGAAAGCGCCAGACGGCAGAATTTTAATAGACGTAGAAGGATATTACTCATGGGTCGAGATGGGGGAGGCGTCCGCGCCGCATCTGCAAGTAGTATCGAAATCACTTTCCAATACCAAGGCGTCCGGTGCCGGGAGCGTATCGCGCTCAAGCCCACCGCCGCTAACCTGAAAAAGGCCGAGCAGCATAAGTCCGCCATTGAGTATTCGATTGCGAACGGTACGTTCGATTATGCCGCAACGTTCCCAAAGTCGAAGCGGGCCGCTGGGTTCAGGCGCACTGATTCCAGGCAGACCATTGGGGACTACCTGACGGAATGGCTGGAAAGGAAAACTCCAACACTCAAATCAAGCACGGTCGCGTTCTACGAAACAACCATCCGCGCAATCCTCAAGCCAATGTTCGGCGACCTGCCCCTGAATGAGCTGTCTAAAAAAATCATCCGAGAGAAGATGTCAAACTACAAGGTCGTCAACAAAACGCTAACGAATGTGCAGAGCTGCTTCCGCTCTGCGCTTAACGATGCCGTCGAGGATGAAATCCTAGAGAGCAATCCGCTCTCCGGGTGGGCCTACAAGAATCGTGAACAGCTCAAGGAGGAAGATGACGTTGACCCGTTCACCCGAGAGGAGCAACTGGCGATACTGGCAGCAGCAAGGGGCAAAACGTGGCCACAGCTGCAGTTCTCGTTTTGGACAGGCCTTCGGCCCAGTGAGCTGATCGCTTTGGAATGGGGGGATATTGATTGGATCGCGGGGGAGATAAGGATCGTCAGGGCCAAGACGCGGGCTGCAAAAGAGCCAGAGTCGACCAAGACGTTAGCAGGAAGGCGCACCGTGAAATTGCTGGCTCCGGCGCGAGAAGCGCTGCTCAAGCAGAAGGAATTGACCTTCCTGGCAGGCGGCAGGGTGTTTCTCAATACAATCACTGGCGAGCCGTGGAAGCATGCCGGATACATTTACCGTGTCATCTGGATGCCGGCGATGAAGAAGTCTGGCGTCAGGTGGCGGCGCCCCTACCAGAGTCGCCACACCTATGCCTCCATGATGCTATCCGCAGGCGAGAATCCAATGTGGGTAGCCAAGCAACTAGGCCACAAAGACTGGACCATGATCGCCAAGATTTATGGTCGCTGGATGCCCTCCGCAGATGTAGGAGCCGGAGGGCGAGCCGAGGCACTTTTTGCCGGTAATGCCAGCGTTATGACAACATCTCCTCTAGACGACGCGGTTTAAGTCGAATCGGTCCAGGTTCATCACCTTGCTCCACGCCGCCACAAAGTCCCTGATGAAACTTTCCTCGCCATCATCGCTGCCATAGAACTCCGACAGCGCGCGCAATTGCGCGTTGGAGCCAAACACCAGGTCGACCCGGGTACCGGTCCATTTCACTGCACCACTCTTGCGGTCTCGCGCCTCGAAGGTTTCGCCGGTGCCCGAGGTCGGTGTCCATTCCACGCTCATGTCCAGCAGGTTACGGAAGAAATCGTTGCTCAACCCCCCCGGGCGCTGGGTGAAGACGCCGTGGGCTGTTTGCCCGACGTTGGTATCAAGCACGCGCAGACCGCCGATCAGCACGGTCATCTGCGGGGCGGTCAGGGTCAGCAACTGCGCCTTATCGATCAACAGCGCCTCGGCCGACACCCGATAGCGGCCCTTGAGGTAGTTGCGAAAGCCGTCGGCAATGGGTTCCAGAAAGCCGAACGACTCGACATCCGTCTGTTCCTGGCTGGCGTCCATACGGCCCGGCGTGAAGGCCACTGTCACGTTGTGGCCGGCATTTTTCGCGGCCTGCTCGATCGCGGCACTGCCGCCGAGCACGATCAGGTCGGCCAGGGAGATTTTCTTGCCACTGGCCTGGCTGTTATTGAACTCGCGCTGGACGTTTTCCAGTTTCCCCAGCACGTTGGCCAGTTGCTCGGGCTGGTTGGCTTGCCAGAACTTCTGCGGCGCCAGGCGCAGGCGTCCACCGTTGGCGCCGCCGCGTTTGTCCGAACCACGGAAGGTTGAAGCTGCCGCCCAGGCCGTCGACACCAGTTGCCCCACCGTCAGGCCCGAAGCGAGGATTTTGCCTTTGAGCACGGCGATGTCCTGATCATCGACCAGCGCATGATCCAGCGCCGGGATCGGGTCTTGCCAGAGTAACTCCTCATCAGGCAATTCCGGGCCGAGGTAGCGTGATAGCGGCCCCATGTCGCGGTGGATCAGCTTGAACCAGGCGCGGCCAAAGGCATCGGTCAGCTGTTCTGGATTCGCCAGGAAACGTCGAGATATTTCTTCGTAGACGGGATCGAAGCGCAGGGCCAGGTCCGAAGTCAGCATGGTTGGGTTGTGTCGCTTGGACGAGTCATGGGCGTCGGGAATGATCCCGGCGCCGGCACCGTCTTTCGCCGTCCACTGGTGCGCTCCGGCGGGGCTTTTGCTCGGTTCCCATTCGAAGCCGAAGAGGTTTTCCAGGTAGTTGTTGCTCCAGCGGGTCGGCGTGGTTGTCCAGGTCACTTCCAGGCCGCTGGTAATGGTGTCGGCGCCCTTGCCGCTGCCGAACGTGCTCTTCCAGCCCAGGCCCTGGGCTTCCAGGCCGGCGGCTTCCGGCTCGGCACCGACATGGTCGGCGGGGCCGGCGCCGTGGGTCTTGCCGAAAGCGTGGCCACCCGCAATCAGCGCTACGGTTTCTTCGTCGTTCATTGCCATGCGCGCGAAGGTTTCGCGAATGTCCCTGGCCGAGGCCACTGGATCAGGATTGCCTTCAGGACCTTCCGGGTTGACGTAGATCAGGCCCATTTGTACCGCGGCCAAGGGGTTTTCCAGGTTACGCCCCTGGTCGGTGCGACTCTGTTCCTCGCCATGCAGGGCGGGCTCGGCCACCAGGGGACCATCGCCGGGTGGCTGGGTGATCTGCTGATCCTTGCCATAGCGATTGTCGCCGCCCAACCATTTGCTCTCCGAACCCCAATAGACATCCTCATCAGCTTCCCAGACATCGGCGCGACCACCGGAAAAGCCGAAGGTCTTGAAGCCCATGGACTCCAGCGCCACGTTACCGGTCAGCACAATCAGGTCAGCCCAGGACAGGTTGCGCCCATACTTTTGTTTGATCGGCCACAGCAGCCGGCGCGCCTTGTCGAGGCTGACATTGTCCGGCCAACTGTTAAGCGGGGCGAACCGTTGCTGGCCGGACCCTGCTCCACCGCGCCCGTCAGCGGTGCGATAGGTGCCGGCGGCATGCCAGGCCATGCGCACGAACAGCGGCCCGTAATGGCCAAAATCGGCTGGCCACCAGTCCTGGGAGTCGGTCATCAGTGCGGTGAGGTCGCGCTTGACGGCCTCGAAGTCGAGTTGCTTGAAGGCCCGGGCGTAATCGAAGTTCGGATCCAGAGGATCGGACAGCGAGGAATGCTGGTGCAAGATGTGCAGATTGAGTTGGTTCGGCCACCAGTCGCGGTTCGTCGTGCCACCGCCAGCCGCGTGATTGAACGGGCATTTCGATTCAGTTGCCATGTCAAAGTTACCTCGGGTCGAGTTCATCCGGCTGGCGGGCCCGCCTTGTGAACGTCGATCCGGGTGGGCTGCCGTCAATGCACGATTCAGGCTAGCCCCGGGTCCCGAAGACAGCAAATAGGCGCAGTATTCCCCGATAATAGAGAGATTCTCTTATTCCAGGTGCGCGGTCGAATCAGCCTTGATCGGCCACCAGACCCTGTTCGACTGCATTGGCGATGATCTCCTGGGCCGGAACGTTGACCCAAGTATGGCCATCGATATCTCCCGCCGCTTGCAACCAGTCACCGACCATCTGATAGCCCAGCGAGTAACCCAGCCATTTGGGCTGGTCGCTGCCGCCAAAAAACCAGGCATTGTGATCGTAGTAACTGGACTCCAGCGCCTTGAGCCCAGCCGGTGCGTGCAGTAAGTGCTCGCGGGCGATGGCCTGTTCCCAGGGCTCCGGCTCGCTACCGAGCAAGTGCCGGACAAACTGCCCGGCCAGCCCCTCGCTGACCAGCGCCTCGCCCAGCGTCCAGCCATATCCCGGCCCGCCCATGCGCAAGCAGTGATGGACCTCGTGCACGATATGCCGATGCAGCGCACCGTCACGCAGGCTCGCGGGGAAATTCGGGTTATCCGGATCGAGCGTCATACTGAACATGCTGCTGCGGTAAGCCCGGCCGACCAGGCCCATTTCCGGCAGCGCTTCGCCGGGCAGGCACTGGACCAGGATATCGAGGCGCGGTGGCGCAATCAGCGTCGCAATGCTCTGGTGAGCGGCGGCAAATGCATCGCTCACCTCACTGCGCACCTCGGCCAGGCTACCGCCGGCTTCGAGCCAGTGCAGGGTCCATGCGTCCATGCCGACTTCGCCAGCATCGTCGCGTACAGGTGAAGCGGACGGCGGCAGAGTCTGCGCCATTGGATTACCTCCTTGTTGGATCGAACGGGTTTTATAGCATGGTGCCTCCTACAGGCACTATCAGCTACGTCCGACAGAGCTGTACGCAACGGCAATAGCTACTGACAAATCCCCTGTGACGCTCAGTTGTAGCAGCTCCTCAGACTGCTCATCCTCACCGCCCCTGCCTGTGTTTTTGCCTCTTGCCAAACAGTATCCAAGTGGATACATTGAGGGCCTGTGACTTACGAAATCCAGCAAACCCATACCTTCGCTGACTGGCACCACTCACTCCGCGACCTGCGCGCCAGGATCGCCATCGGCCGGCGAATAGACCGTGCCCATACCGGCAACCTGGGCGATACAAAATCCGTTGGGGAAGGCGTATCTGAGATGCGCGTGGACACAGGTGCGGGCTACCGGGTGTATTTCATCGTACGCAATCGAGTCGTCATCGTCCTGTTGGCCGGTGGTGACAAGTCCTCACAACAGACCGACATCCAACTGGCCAGAAAACTGGCAAGGGAGTTTTGAACATGAGCCAACTGCTGACGCCCTTTGATATGGCTGCATTACTCGACAGCGACGAAGCCATCAGCGAATACCTGACCCAGGTACTCGCCGACGGCGACCATGAAGAATTCCTCCGCGCGGTCGGTTACGTCGCCAAGGCCCGTGGCATGACCCACGTCGCCAAGGCCTCGGGCATGGGCCGTGAAAGCTTGTACAAAGCGTTTGCACCTGGGGCCAAGCCACGCTTCCATACCGTACTCAGGGTGATTCACGCGCTGGGTATCGATCTGTGCGCCCAACCCGGGCATCCGTCCGACACTCCGGTTCTGGTGTAACGGTGCCCGCTTGCCAACACAGCAAGCGGGGACTCGATCACTCCAACCCTTCCTCCAGCAGCGCCCTTCTCACTGCCGGCCGCTGATAAACCCGTGCATACCAGGCCTCCAGATGACGCAAGCCGTCAAAGTGAATGTCGGCCTTGTACCAGGAGCGCAGCCACTGCGCCTGCCCCCAGCCAATCAGCGCGAACAGGTAGGCGTCGGCCACGCTGAACTGCTCACCCAGCAGGTACGGACGCTCCGTTAGTTGTTGGTCAATCCAGGCAAAACGCTGGGCCAGTTTGGGCTTGACGGTGTCCACATACTTGCCCGCCAGACCGGCGTAAAGCAGTGGAATAAAGCCCTTGTGAATCTCCGACGTCAGAAAGCTCAACCATTCCTGCAGGCGATAACGCTCGAGTGTGCCCTGGACCGGGGCCAATCCGGCGTCCGGCTGCAAATCCGCCAGGTACTGCACGATCACCGGGCCTTCGCGAAAGCGTGTGCCGTCATCCAGTTCGAGGATCGGCACATAACCCAGCGGATTGACATCGTAGTAGTCGCCCCCGCCTTCCACGCGGTGCTGGCGGTGATCGACCTTGAGCAAACTGACGTCCAGTCCCAGCTCATGGATAACGATGTGGGGCGATAGCGAGCAACTGCCGGGGATGTAATAGAGCTTCATGACCCTCTCCTGAAATGTCTGAAGCGCTATTCTTGTGGATCAGGTATATAAACGGAAGAAGGCACTTTTTTATCATCTAGGTACATAAAATATACCTAAACCAAGAGGCGACGCCATGAAACATAACGTGACCGGTTGCTCGGTTGAAGAAGCCATGCGCTTGCTGGGTGGTCGTTGGCGCCTGCTGCTGGTGTCGTACCTGCTGGAGGGGCCCAAGCGCTTCAATGAACTGTGTCGGGATGTGCCAGGCATTTCCCAGCGAATGCTGACCCTCGACCTGCGTGCCCTGGAGGAAGTCGGGCTGATCAAGCGCACGGTCTACCCGACAGTGCCGGTCAAGGTCGAGTACGAGTTGACCGAAGACGGCAATCGCATGCGCCCGGTGGTCGACGTGATGCAGGAGTTTGGTGTCTGGCTCAAGCAAAGCGGGCGGGCGCGAATGCCAGAGGCGTGACGCCTATTGACCCTGAAAGGTCTGCAGATAGGCCAGCAGGTTGTCGATTTTTTCCTCGTCGCTCAAACCCCAGAAAATCATCCGGGTCCCGGGCACCACAGTCTTTGGCGCTTCAAGGTAGGCCACCAGGGTTGGTCGGTCCCAGACCAGGTTGGCTGCCTTCATCGCGTCCGAATACTGGTAGTCAACGGTGCTCGCGGAGTGGCGGCCAATCACTCCGTTGAGCTGCGGGCCAAACGAGGCACGGGCCGCTTCGCCGATCTGATGACAACCGCTGCACATGCGCTTGAACACCTTTGCCCCGGCCTCGACATCACCCGCCGCGGCGGGCAGGCTGAAAACGGCCAGGCTGAGCATCCAGGCCAAAGTGAGGGGAGCGGTGTATTTCATCGGCAGTTTCCAGATCGAGTCGGGCGCGGGCGCCATTGGAACATGCAGTCGGTGATCCGCCCAGCCTCGGCTGAGATTTCCTGGGCAACAGCCGGCCGTCCTGCTGCTCAAGGAAGAACAATCGAATTTCGTATACCCTATAAGCACCTCATTCTGAAGATTTGCCGCCGTGACCCAATCCAGACTTAACGCCCCCGACCTCGGCAACACGCCGTCGACTTCGGAGATCATCACCCGCCATCTGCGCGACGCTATCGTCGCCGGGCATTTCGCCGAAGATGAGCCGATTCGTCAGGATGACATCGCCCGCCAATTCAACGTCAGCAAGATCCCCGTGCGCGAGGCCCTCAAGCGTCTCGAAGCCGAGGGGCTGGTAATGTTCCAGCGCAACCGCGGGGCGATGGTTACGCGTATATCCGACGCCGAACTGGCGCAGATGTTCGAGGTGCGCATGCTCCTCGAAGACAAAGTGCTGCGCCTGGCCATTCCCAACATGACCGAGGCCACCTTCGCCCGTGCCGAAGCGATCTGCCAGGAATTCATCGGCGAAGACGACGTCGGACGCTGGGCCGAACTCAACTGGGAGCTGCACGCCTGTCTCTATGAGCCGGCGCAACGGCCGTTCCTGGTCAGCCTGATTCGCTCGGTCAACGACAAGCTGGAGCGCTACCTGCGCATGCAGATGAGCTTGTCCGCCGGCAAGGATCGCGCCGATCATGAACACCGGGAAATCCTTGCGGCCTGCCGCGCCGGCGATGTCGACCTGGCGGTAAAACTGCTCGACGAACACATCGCCGGCGTCTGCCAGACACTTTTCGAGCACCTGCCCCACGCCCACTGACTGTGCTGATTTCGTCATCGACGTCAGATAAATCCATCAAGCCGCCACCCCCCTCCCCGGGCCACTCTTTCGTTCACTTATCTGAACGGACGTGGCCCTCCCATGAAACGCATCACCGTGATCGACTCCCACACCGGCGGCGAACCTACCCGCCTGGTGACCGCCGGTTTTCCTGACCTGGGCACCGGCAGCATGGCCGCGCGTCGCCAACAGTTGGCCGAGCAGCACGATCAATGGCGCGCCGCCTGCGTACTCGAACCTCGCGGCAGCGATGTGCTGGTTGGTGCCCTGCTCTGCGAACCGGTGGACCCGAGCGCCTGTGCCGGGGTGATTTTCTTCAACAACACGGGTTACCTGGGCATGTGCGGCCACGGCACCATCGGTCTGGTGGCGTCGCTGGCGCACTTGGGCAAGATTGGTCCCGGCGTGCACAGCATCGAAACCCCGGTGGGCACGGTCCAGGCGACCCTGCACGAGGACCATTCGGTGAGCGTGCGTAATGTCCCGGCCTATCGTTACCGCAAGGCCGTCGAAGTGCAGGTCCCGGGCGTCGGCCAGGTGGTTGGCGATATTGCCTGGGGCGGTAACTGGTTTTTTCTGATCGCCGATCACGGCCTGCGGGTCGCCGGCGACAACCTCGACGCTCTCACCGCCTACACCTATGCCGTGCAACAGGCGCTGGAGGTGCAGGGCCTGCGCGGCGAAGACGGCGGCTTGATCGACCATATCGAACTGTTCGCCGATGACCTGCAGGCCGACAGCCGCAACTTCGTCCTGTGCCCGGGCAAGGCTTACGACCGCTCCCCGTGCGGCACCGGCACCAGTGCCAAGCTGGCGTGCCTGGCCGCCGATGACAAGCTGCAACCCGGACAGCTGTGGCGCCAGGCCAGCGTGATCGGCAGCGAGTTTGAAGGCTCCTATGAATGGCAAGGCGAACGGATCATCCCGACCATTCGCGGCCGCGCGTTCATCAGTGCCGAAGCCAGCCTGATCATCGAACAGGATGATCCGTTCGCCTGGGGTATACGCCCATGACCGAGGGCCTGGTGGCCGATGTGATCGTCATCGGTGCCGGCATCATCGGCGCCGCCTGCGCCCAGGCCATCGCCCGGCGTGGCCTGCGGGTGCTGGTGCTGGACGCTGGGCTGCACGGGGCGACGGCGGCCGGCATGGGGCATTTGCTGGTACTCGACGACAACCCGGCCGAACTGGCCCTCAGTCAATACTCCCTGCAGCGCTGGCGCGAGATGGCGCCGAAATTGCCCGACGCCTGTGCCTACCGCAGCAACGGCACGCTGTGGCTGGCGGCCAATGCCGAGGAAATGGCAGTGGCCCACAGCAAGTTCCTCAACCTGCAGGCCCAGGGTGTGGCCTGTGAACTGGTCTGCGCTAACGCCCTTCGTCAGCGCGAGCCGCAATTGCGGGAAGGTCTGGAGGGCGGTTTGCTGATCAACGGCGACGGCATTCTGTATGCGCCGGCCACCGCCCAGTGGATGCTCGCCACACCGAACATAGAGCAGCGCCGAGCAAGGGTCAGCGAAGTCGATGGCAACCGCGTGCGCCTCGAAGACGGCGAATGGCTGCGCGCCGAAGCCGTGGTACTGGCCAATGGCATCCAGGCCACCGACCTGTGCCCGGAGCTGCCGATCGAGCCGAAAAAAGGCCACCTGATGATCACCGACCGCTATCCCGGATTGGTCAAGCACACCCTGGTGGAGCTGGGGTACGTCACCAGCGCCCACAATGCCAGCGGCCCCTCGACCGCGTGCAACATCCAGCCGCGACCGACCGGGCAACTGTTCATCGGCGCGTCACGCCAGTTTGGTACCACCGATCCGGAGGTCGAAGGCTGGATGCTCGCGAAAATGCTCAAGCGCGCCGCCGAGTACATGCCCGGCCTGGCCCAGCTCAACGGCATTCGGGCCTGGACCGGCTTCCGCGCCGCCAGCCCCGACGGCCTGCCGCTGGTGGGTCAACACCCGCAGCGCAAGGGCCTGTGGCTGGCGGTCGGGCACGAAGGACTGGGCGTGACCACCGCCCCCGGCACTGCCGACCTGCTGCTCGCGCAACTGCTCAACGAAGCTGCGCCGCTGCCCACCGAGGCCTATTTACCGCAACGTTTTCTTGGGGAGCCGCTGTATGCCTGAATTGACCCTTGATGGCCGCGTCCTGCGCGTCAACGCCGGCACCAGCGTCGCCGCCGCCCTGGCCCTCGGCGGCGATGGCTGCAGCCGCACCTCGGTCAGTGGACAGCGCCGCGCACCGCTGTGCGGCATGGGCATCTGCCAGGAATGTCGGGTGACCATCGACGGCCGTCGACGCCTGGCCTGCCAGACCCTGTGCCAGGACGGCATGCACGTGGAGACCCGCCCATGATCGAGTACGCCGACCTGCTGATCATCGGTGCCGGTCCCGCAGGCCTTGCCGCTGCCCTCGCCGCCGCCCCCAGCGACGCGCGCATTGTGCTGCTCGACGACAATCCGCTGGCTGGCGGCCAGATCTGGCGCGACGGTCCCCAGGCCAGCCTGCCCGCTCAGGCCCGTCGCCTGCGCCAACGCATGGCGGCGTGCAGCAATATTCGCCATCACGCGCAGACCCGAGTCATCGCCTGTGTCGCGCCGAAACAGCTGCTGGTGGAAAGCCCCGAACAAGGCTGGCAGATCCGCTACGACAAACTGATCCTGTGTACCGGCGCCCGCGAGCTGCTGCTGCCCTTCCCTGGCTGGACCTTGCCTGGGGTCACCGGCGCCGGTGGTTTGCAGGCCTTGATCAAAGGTGGCCTGCCGGTACAGGGCGAACGCCTGGTGATCGCCGGCAGCGGCCCCCTGTTGTTGGCCAGTGCCGCCACCGCAAAAAAACACGGCGCTCAGGTCCTGCGCATCGTCGAGCAAGCCTCCCGTGGCGCGGTGGCCGGCTTCGCCGCGCAACTGCCGCGCTGGCCGGGCAAGTGCCTGCAGTCGCTGCGCCTGTTCGACCCTCACTACCGCACTGGCAGCCACGTGCTGGCGGCGCTGGGCAGCGATCGCCTCGAAGGTGTGCGCCTGCTGCAGCAAGGCAAGATCGTCGAACTGGAATGCCAGCGCCTGGCCTGCGGCTTTGGCTTGATCCCCAATATTCAGCTGGGCCAGGCCCTGGGCTACGCGCTCAATGGTCAGGCCCTGGCCGTCGATGCCTGGCAGGCCAGCAGCCTTGCCGATCACTTTGCCGCCGGTGAATGCACCGGTTTCGGTGGCAGTGAACTGGCGCTGGTGGAAGGCGCGATTGCCGGACACGCCGCTGTCGGCGATCAGCAGGCCGCGCGCCAGTTATGGTCACGGCGGGCGCGCTGGCAAGGATTCGCCGACACCCTGAACCAGGCGTTCCGCCTGAATCCCCAACTCAAGGCGCTGCCTGCAGCCGACACCCTGATCTGTCGCTGCGAAGACGTACCCTATGCCGCCCTCGCCGACCAGCAGGGCTGGCGCGCCGCCAAGCTGACCAGCCGCTGCGGCATGGGTGCCTGTCAGGGCCGGGTCTGTGGCGCAGCGTTGCACCATTTGTTCGGCTGGCAACCGGCGGCGCCGCGCCCGCCGTTCAGTCCGGCACGGATCGAAACATTGATGAGCCTGGACGAGACCCCACCCGCCTGATTCCGCCCCGGGACTTTCGGCGATCGCGGTGAGTCACTATGATCCCGAGGTCGCCAACGGACCCTGAGCGCCATGTACCCCTCACTCAACAGCTTCCAGCCCTGTGACCTGCCGACCCTGCTCGGCAGCCTGCAAGCCATCGCGCCGCTGCTCGACACCCTGGCGGACGTGGTGTTCTTCATCAAGGACTGCGAGGCACGCTACGCCTTCGTCAACCAGACCCTGGCCCGCCGCTGCGGTTTCAAGCAGCGCAGCCAACTGCTCGGTCTGACTGCCGAACAGGTGTTCCCGGAGCGTTTCGGCCCGTTGTACACCGCGCAGGATCGGCGGGTCCTCGACAGCGGTCGCGAACTGGCCGATCAACTTGAGTTGCACCTGTACTACGGCAATCAGCCGATCTGGTGCCTGACCCACAAGCTCGCCCTGCGCGATCAGCAGGGACAAATCGTCGGCCTCGCCGGCATCTCCCGCGACTTGCAAACGCCGCAGTCCAGCCACCCGGCCTATCAAAAACTGGCAGCGGTCGATGCGCATATCCGCAGCCATTTTGCCCAGCCCATCAGCCTCGCCGAACTGACCGCGATTGCTGGCTTTTCCGTGGCGCAACTGGAGCGCCACTGTAAACGGGTGTTCCAGCTCACCCCAAGGCAGATGATTCACAAGGCCCGGCTGGAAGAAGCCTCGCGCCTGCTGCTCGACAGCGACCTGCCGATCACGGAGATCGCCCTGCGCTGCGGCTACACCGATCACAGCGCCTTCAGCCGGCAGTTCCGCGCCCTCACCAGCCTGTCGCCGAGCCACTATCGCGATAACCCGCGCTGATCCGCCCAGCCGGGTGTTCCTTTAAGGGGCACCCGCGCCCCCACTGCTCCCATATGTAACACCCCTCCCAGCGCCTCCAGGCACCTCAGTCGCAAACAGCATCGACGTAGGACGTCTACGGCAAGGCCTGAAAGAAAAATCCAACTATCGACTGGAAACGGGCACGCTGCTTGCTATCTTTAATATCGTATACGAAATCCTCAATACGATATCCAACAGCATCTTCACCACCACGAGGCCTCTATGAAAAACCCAGCATTTGCCGTAGCCCTCAGCGCTGTTCTCGCTTCCACCTTTGTCGCCACCGCCCAGGCCGACAAGCTCGACGACATTATCGGTTCCGGCAAGCTGCGTTGCGCCGTGACCCTGGACTTCCCGCCCATGGGCTTCCGTGATGAAGGGAATAACCCGGCGGGCTTCGATGTGGACTACTGCCGCGATCTGGCAAAAATCCTCGGGGTCGAGGCCGAAGTGGTGGAAACCCCTTTCCCTGACCGCATCCCGGCGCTGGTCTCGGGGCGTGCCGACGTGATCGTCGCCTCCACCTCCGACACCCTGGAACGGGCCAAGACCGTCGGCCTGACCGTGCCCTACTTCGCCTTCCAGATGGTCGTGCTGACCCGCGACAACACCGGCATCAACAGCTTCGACGACATCAAGGGCAAGCCGGTCGGCAACACCAGCGGCACCTATGAAGCGATTGCCCTGGAGAAAGACGTTAAGAACTGGGGCAGCGGCAGTTTCCGCGCCTACCAGTCGCAGAACGACACCCTGCTGGCCGTCGCCCAAGGCCACATCGACGCCACCGTGGTGACCAATACCGTGGCCGCCGCCACCATTAAGTCGGGCAAATACAAGAACCTGAAAATCGCCGGCAATGCGCCGTACGTCATCGACTACGTATCGCTGGGGGCCAAGCGTAACGAGTACGGCCTGCTCAACTACCTCAACCTGTTCGTCAACCAGCAGGTGCGCACCGGGCGCTACAAGGAACTCTTCGTGAAGTGGGTCGGCACTGATATTCCGCCAACCAACCTGACCGTGCCACAGGTCTACTACTGAGGTGCCTGGCATGCCTGGGTACACTGCCATGACCGGGCGTAGCCTGGTCGCGGGCGCCGCGCAAGGCGCCCTGCTGTTCGCCGATGTCGGCTTGAGTTTCTGGGGCGGGGTCGACCCGTACAGCGGTGAGGTCATCGACCGTCACCACCCCTTGAGCGGCGAACAGTTGGCCGGACGGTTGCTGGCCATTCCCAGTGGCCGCGGCTCCTGCACCGGCAGTAGCGTGATGATGGAGCTGATCAGTAACGGTCATGCTCCGGCGGCACTGGTGCTGGCCGAGCCGGACGAAATCCTGACCCTGGGTGTGCTGGTCGCGCAGACCATTTTCCAGCGTTCCCTGCCGGTGCTGTGCATCGGCAGGGAGGCCTTCGCCGCTTTGCGCGGCAAGGCCTTTGCGCGGGTCGATGGCGCATCCCTGAGCCTGTTCGAACAACGTCCCGACGACGGCTGGCACCCCTCCGCCGAGGCGTTACCCGATGCCGGCCACGCCAGTTCCATCAATCTCAATGAGGTCGATCAGGCTCTGCTCGACGGCCAACACGGCAAAGCCGCGCAAGTGGCGATGCAGATCGTCCTGCGCATGGCCCAACTGCAAGGCGCACCGAGCCTGGTGGATATCACCCAGGCGCACATCGATGGCTGCATCTATACCGGCCCCGCGAGCCTGCGCTTTGCCGAGCAACTGGTGCAATGGGGCGCCCGGGTGCGGGTGCCGACCACCCTCAATTCAATCTCCGTCGACCAACGTCGCTGGCGTGAACTGGGCATCGATCCGGCACTCGGCGAACCGGCCAGTGCCCTGGGCGATGCCTACATGGCGATGGGTGCGCAGCTGAGTTTCACCTGTGCACCCTACTTGCTCGACACTGCACCCAAGGCCGGCGAGCAAATCGTCTGGGCCGAATCCAATGCGGTGGTCTACGCCAACAGCGTGCTCGGCGCGCGCACCCTGAAATACCCGGACTACCTCGACATCTGCATCGCCCTCACCGGTCGCGCCCCGCTGATTGGCTGTCACCTGGACGCACAACGCAAGGCCCAGGTGCAGATCGAATTGCCCGACCTTGCGCAGCTCGACGACGCTTTTTATCCGCTGCTCGGTTACCACATCGGCACGCTCACCGGCAGCCGCATTCCACTGGTGCTCGGCCTGCAACGCCACGCCCCAAGCCTGGATGACCTCAAGGCTTTCGGTGCAGCCTTCGCGACCACCTCGGCAGCGCCGCTGTTTCATATCGCCGGGGTCACGCCGGAGGCCATCGACCCGACGCAAGTGCTGCAGTCCGGCGTCGAGATCGAGGTGCAAACCATCAGCCTGCCGGACTTGCTCGGCAGTTGGCGCGAACTCAACAGCGCCCGCGAGCCGAAGGTGGACGTGGTGTCGCTGGGCAACCCGCACTTCTCGCTCACCGAGTTCGCGCAGTTGGCGCGCCTGTGCACCGGCCGGCGGATTCATCCGCGAGTGGTGCTGGCGATCACCTGTGGTCGCGCGGTGCTGGAACAGGCGGGGCAGGCCGGGCACATCGCGCCGATTGAAGCCTTCGGCGCCACCCTGGTCACCGACACCTGCTGGTGCATGCTCGGCGAGCCGGTGATTCCTCCTGCCGCCACAACCCTGATGACCAACTCGGGCAAGTACGCCCATTACGCACCCGGTCTGGTCGGACGCAAGGTGCACTTCGCCAGTCTTGCCGAATGCGTCGACGCCGCCTGCAGCGCCACGGCCAGCGGGCGCCTGCCAGCCTGGCTGCAACCCGCCACCCTCCTTGAGAACCCTGCGCATGTTTGACTACAGCTTCCAATGGCGCGCAGCCCTGCGCGCCCTGCCCGATATGCTGGCCGGGGCTCTGGTGACCTTCGAGACCGCCGCACTGTCGATGATCTTCGGGGTGCTGATCGCCCTCGCCCTGACCGTCATGCGTGAAGCGCGCAACCCGTTCCTGCGGGGCGTGGCCAACGGCTGGGTGTCGATTGCGCGCAATACGCCGTCCCTGTTCCAGATCTACATCCTGTACTTCGGCCTGGGTTCCCTGGGGCTGCACGTCAGCTCCTGGCTGGCGTTGCTGGCGGGGATCACCTTCAACAACGCCGGCTACCTCGCGGAGAACTTTCGCGGCGGTCTCAAGGCGGTACCCGACACCCAGGTGCGCGCTGCCCGCTCCCTGGGCATGAGCGCGTTCCAGGCCTATCGCCTGATCATCGTCCCGCAGCTGCTGCGGATCGTCTTCTACCCCCTGACCAACCAGATGGTCTGGGCGGTGCTGATGACCTCACTGGGGGTGATCGTCGGTCTGAACAATGACCTCACCGGCGTGACCCAGGACTACAACGTCAAGACGTTCCGTACCTTCGAGTACTTCGCGATTGCCGCCGTGCTGTATTACCTGATTGCCAAGGCGATCGTCGCAGTAGCCCGGCTGATGGCCTGGCGGCTGTTCCGTTACTGAGGACGTGCCCATGTTTACCACCAGCTTTTCCTGGAATGATCTGCTGTTCATGCTCGACGGTGCCTGGGTCACCCTGCAACTGACGTTCTGGTCGATCATCCTCGGCTCGGTCGCCGGTCTGCTCTTCGGTCTGCTGCGCGCCCTGCTGCCACGGGCCAGCCTGCCGCTGGCCTGGGTGCTGGACGTGTTCCGCAGCGTGCCGTTGCTGATCCAGTTCGTGCTGTTCAACTCGTTCAAGAGCATCGTCGGCCTCAACATCAGCGCCTTCAGCGTCGGCTGCATCGTACTCGGCGCCTACACTGCCGCGTACTTCACCGAGATCGTGCGCAGCGGCGTGCTTTCGGTGCCGTTCACCCTGCGCCGGGCCAGTCGCTCGCTGGGCCTGAGCTACCTGCAGGACCTGCGCTGGATCGTCCTGCCGATCGCCACCCGCGTGGCCTTCCCTGGCTGGCTCAATCTGGTACTCAGCGTGATGAAAGACACCGCACTGGTGATGTGGATCGGCATCGTCGAACTGCTGCGCGCCTCGCAAACCATCGTCACCCGCATTCAGGAGCCCTTACTGGTTCTGTGCATCGCGGGCCTTATCTACTACGTCATGAGCCTGGTGGTCGCTCGCCTGGGCGCTCGTCTGGAAAGAAGGTGGCAAGAAAATGATTGAGATCGACAACGTACACAAATCCTTCGGCGATCTGGAAGTGGTCAAGGGTGTCAGCCTGACGGTGAACAAGGGCGAGGTGGTGTCGATCATCGGCGGCTCCGGCTCCGGCAAATCCACCTTGCTGATGTGCATCAACGGCCTGGAACCGATCCAGAAAGGCAGCATCCGTGTCGACGGCGTCGAGGTCCACGGCCACGGCACCGACCTCAACCGTTTGCGGCAGAAGATCGGCATCGTGTTCCAGCAGTGGAACGCCTTCCCGCACCTGACCGTGCTGGAAAACGTCATGCTCGCGCCGCGCAAGGTGCTGGGTAAAAGCAAGGCCGAAGCCGAGGCGCTGGCGGTGCAGCAACTGACCCATGTCGGCCTGGGCGACAAGCTCAGGACTTTCCCCGGCAAGCTTTCCGGCGGCCAGCAACAACGCATGGCCATCGCCCGCGCCCTGGCCATGTCGCCGGATTACATGCTGTTCGACGAAGCCACCTCGGCCCTCGATCCGCAACTGGTGGGCGAAGTGCTGGACACCATGCGCATGCTCGCCGAAGACGGCATGACCATGGTCCTGGTGACCCACGAAATCCGCTTTGCCCGGGACGTCTCCGACCGCGTGGCGTTCTTTCGCAACGGCCTGGTGCATGAGATCGGCTCGCCGGATCAGGTGATTGGTAATCCGATGCAGCCGGAGACGGCGGCGTTTCTCAAGTCGGTGAAATAGCCGATGCCAGCGAAGAGACCCTGACAGACACAACACGAACAAGGAGCAAACCATGCGCTCATCCAAGATCATCCACATCGTCAGCTGCCACGCCGAAGGCGAGGTCGGTGATGTCATCGTCGGCGGCGTCGCGCCCCCGCCCGGCGCCACCCTATGGGAACAATCACGCTGGATTGCACAGGACAACACCCTGCGCAACTTCGTCCTCAACGAACCACGCGGCGGCGTGTTCCGCCACGTCAACCTGCTGGTCCCGGCCAAAGACCCACGGGCGCAGATGGGCTGGATCATCATGGAACCGGCCGACACTCCGCCGATGTCCGGCTCCAACTCGCTGTGCGTGGCCACCGTGCTGCTCGACAGCGGCATCCTGCCGATGACCGAGCCACAAACCCGACTGGTGCTGGAGGCACCCGGCGGTTTGATCGAAGCGGTTGCCGACTGCCGCGACGGCAAGGTCGAACGGGTGGAGATCAAGAACGTGCCGTCCTTCGCCGACCGCCTCGACGCCTGGATCGAAGTCGAGGGACTGGGCTCGTTGCAGGTCGACACTGCCTATGGCGGCGACAGCTTCGTGATCGCCGATGCGCAGACCCTGGGCTTTGCGATTCGTCCGGATGAAGCGGCGGATCTGGTGGCGACCGGGCTGAAAATCACCCGCGCGGCCAACGAGCAACTGGGCTTCGTGCATCCACTGAACCCCGGCTGGTCGCATATTTCGTTCTGCCAGATCGCCGCGCCCATCGTTCGCGAAAACGGCGTGGCCACAGGCGCCAATGCGGTGGTGATCCAGCCCGGCAAGATCGACCGCTCGCCCACCGGCACCGGCTGTTCGGCGCGCATGGCGGTGATGCACGCCAAGGGCCTGATGGGGGTTGACGAACGTTTTGTCGGGCGCTCGATTCTCGGCTCCGAGTTTCACTGCCGCATCGACTCGCTGACTGAAGTCGCCGGCCGCCCGGCGATCTACCCGTGCATCAGCGGCCGCGCCTGGATCACCGGGACCCATCAACAGCTGCTCGATCCGAGCGATCCCTGGCCCCAGGGCTATCGCCTGTCCGACACCTGGCCCGGCGCCTGAGCGCAAGCGCTGACCAACGGCACCTGAAACCCCTGTTTATTTTGCAAAAAGCACTATCACAGCATTGTCATTTCAAATATCGTATACGAAATACAAAACACACAACGGAGGCAACAATGAGCAAGCGCATTAACTGGAGCGGTGTATTCCCTGCGGTCACCACCCAATTCAACGATGACTTTTCGATCAACCTGGAAAAAACCCACCAGGTGATCTCCAACGTGATCCGTGACGGCGTCTCGGGCCTGGTGGTCTGCGGTTCGGTGGGGGAAAACACCTCGCTGACCGCTGAAGAAAAAATCGCCGTGACCGAAGTCGCGGTCGATGCCTCCCGCGGTCGGGTGCCGGTGATCTGCGGCGTCGCCGAATTCACCAGCGTGCAAGCGGCAAAAGTCGCCAACGCGGTGCGCAAGGTCGGTGTCGACGGCGTCATGCTGATGCCGGCGCTGGTCTACGGCTCCAAGCCGTTCGAGACCGCCGAGCACTACCGCTACGTGGCAAAGAATGCCGACGTGCCGCTGATGGTCTACAACAACCCGCCGATCTACAAAAACGACGTCACCCCGGACATCCTGATTGCCCTGGCCGACTGCGACAACGTGGTGTGCTTCAAGGACTCTTCTGGCGACACCCGGCGTTTCATCGACATTCGCAATGAAGTCGGCGACCGTTTCGTGCTGTTCGCCGGCCTCGACGACGTCGTGCTGGAAAGCCTCGCGGTGGGTGCCGAAGGCTGGGTCTCGGGGATGTCCAACGTGTTCCCGAAAGAAGGCGAAACCATCTTCCGCCTGGCCAAGGCCGGCCGTTACGCCGAAGCCATGCCGATCTACGAATGGCTGATGCCGATCCTGCACCTCGATGCCCGCGCCGACCTGGTGCAATGCATCAAGCTCTGCGAAGCCATTGCTGGTCGCGGTAGCGCACTGACCCGTCCACCGCGCCTGGCCCTGCCGGAAGCCGACCGAGTGTTCGTCGAGCAGATCATGGCCAAGGCCCTGGCCAATCGTCCGCAGTTGCCGGACGTCGGTCTCTGAGTGAGTGCCGGGCGGACCCTTGCAGGTCCGGCCCGGCTGCCTGTTTTTGCGCCCCTACAGGAAACGCCAGCATGCCCAACGCTCAACCCACAAAAAGCGCAACCAGCCCCTCGGGACTCAAACGTGTCGTCGCCGCCGCCATGGCCGGCACCGTTGCCGAGTGGTACGAATTCTTCCTCTATGGCACCGCTTCGGCACTGGTCTTCGGACAGTTGTTCTTCCGCCAGACCGACAACCCCGTCGACGGCATCATCGCCGCCTTCGCCCTGTATGCCGTGGGCTTTCTCGCTCGGCCGCTGGGTGGCCTGGTGTTCGGTCACTATGGCGACAAATTCGGCCGCAAACGCCTGCTGCAACTGAGCCTGGTGGTGGTCGGCATCACCACCTTCCTGATGGGTTGTTTGCCCGGCTTCGACCAGATCGGCTATGCCGCGCCGATATTGCTAGTGCTGCTGCGGTTGATCCAGGGCTTCGCCTTTGGCGGCGAATGGGGCGGCGCGATTCTGCTGGTGTCGGAACACTGCCCGGACAATCGTCGCGGCTTCTGGGCCAGTTGGCCACAAGCCGGGGTGCCGGCCGGTAACCTGGTGGCGACCGTGGCGCTGCTGCTGTTGTCGTCGAATCTGTCGCAAGAGGAATTTCTCGCCTGGGGCTGGCGCGTGGCGTTCTGGTTCTCGGCGGTGGTGGTACTGATCGGCTACTGGATCCGCACCAGTGTCGACGATGCGCCCATCTTCAAGGAGGCCCAGGCGCGTCAGGCGCAGACCAAGCAACAACAGTTGGGCGTGGTTGAAGTGCTGCGTCATCACTGGCGCGCGGTGTTGGTGGGGATCGGCGCGCGGTTCGCGGAAAACATTCTCTACTACACCGTGGTCACGTTCTCCATCACCTACCTCAAGCTGGTGGTGCACAAGGACACTTCGCAAATCCTGCTTCTGATGTTCGGTGCGCACCTGCTGCACTTCTTCCTGATTCCGCTGATGGGTTATCTGTCGGATCTGGTGGGACGCAAACCGGTGTACCTGGTCGGTGCCGTGCTGACCGCGTTCTGGGGTTTTGTCGGCTTCCCGATGATGGACACCGGCAACAACTGGCTGATCATGGCCGCGATTACCCTCGGTCTGGCAATTGAGTCGATGACCTATGCGCCCTACTCGGCACTGATGGCCGAGATGTTCCCGACCCACGTGCGCTACACCGCCTTATCCCTGTGCTACCAGGTCGCGCCGATCTTCGCCGGCTCGCTGGCACCGCTGATCGCCATCACCCTGCTGAACAAGTACCACAGCTCGACACCCATCGCCTGGTACTTGGTGGGCGCCGCACTGATCTCGATTGTTGCCGTCGGCCTGACCCGTGAAACCCGCGGCAAGTCGCTGCATCAGGTGGATGCCGAGGCGGCGGCGCGGATGGCCGCGCTGGAGCCTGCAAGCACCAACCCGCGTCGGGCTGATTCGTTGGCTTGATTTTCTTGATATGTCCGTTCCCCTGTGGGAGCGCTGCCATGCAGGACCACAAAATTCAACCGGAGCTTCCCCATGCCCGACATCCTCGGCCACAACTACATCGGCGGCACCCGCAGTGCCGCTGGCACCCTCGCCCTGCACAGCCACGACGCCCACACCAGTGAAGCGCTGCCGTACGTTTTCATCCAGGCCAACGCCGCTGAAGTCGATGCCGCCGCCCAGGCCGCCGCAGCCGCCTACCCGGCCTTTCGTAATCTATCGGCCAGCCGCCGCGCCGATTTCCTCGACGCCATCGCCACCCAACTCGACGCCCTGGGTGATGATTTCGTCGCGCTGGTCACCCGGGAAACGGCATTGCCCAACGCCCGCATCCAGGGCGAGCGCGCGCGCACCAGCGGCCAGATGCGCCTGTTCGCCCAGATCCTGCGCCGTGGCGATTTCTACGGCGCGCGCATCGACCGCGCCCTGCCCGAGCGACAGCCGCTGCCACGGGTCGACCTGCGCCAATACCGGATTGGCGTCGGCCCAGTCGCGGTGTTTGGCGCGAGCAACTTCCCCCTGGCCTTCTCTACCGCCGGTGGCGACACCGCCGCCGCGCTGGCCGCCGGCTGCCCGGTGGTGTTCAAGGCCCACAGCGGCCACATGGCGACTGCCGAACAGGTGGCCGATGCAATCATCCGCGCCGCGGAACAAACCGACATGCCAAAGGGCGTGTTCAACATGATCTACGGCGCCGGCGTCGGCGAGCAGTTGGTCAAGCACCCGGCGATCCAGGCCGTGGGTTTCACCGGGTCGCTCAAGGGTGGCCGTGCCCTGTGCGACATGGCAGCGGCCCGACCACAGCCGATCCCGGTATTTGCCGAGATGAGCAGCATCAACCCTGTGCTGCTGTTGCCTGAAGCCCTGCAGGTACGCGGCGAGAAAATCGCCAGTGAACTGACGGCTTCGGTGGTGCAAGGCTGCGGACAGTTCTGCACCAATCCGGGCCTGGTGATCGGCCTGCACAGCAGCGAGTTCAGTGCGTTCATCGAACAGCTCAGCGCGCGGATGGCCGAGCAGCCGGCGCAGACCATGCTCAACGCCGGGACCCTCGCCAGCTATGCCAAAGGCGTCCAGGCGTTGCACGCTCATCCGCAGATCAAACACCTGGCCGGCCGCGAGCAACAGGGCAATCAGGCACAGCCCCAGCTGTTCCAGGCCGATGTGAGCTTGTTGCTCAAAGGCGATCCGCTGTTGCAGGAAGAAGTCTTCGGCCCAACCACGGTGCTGGTGGAAGTCGCCGATCAGGCTCAATTGCTGCAAGCGCTACAAGGTTTGCACGGGCAGCTCACCGCGACCTTGATCGCTGAACCTGGCGACCTGAACGCCTACGCGATGCTGCTGCCGCTGCTGGAGCAGAAGGTCGGTCGGATCCTGTTCAACGGCTATCCCACTGGCGTCGAAGTGTGCGACGCCATGGTCCATGGCGGCCCCTACCCGGCCACCTCCGACGCCCGTGGCTCCTCGGTCGGGACCCTGGCGATCGAGCGGTTCCTGCGTCCGGTGTGCTACCAGAACTGCGCGGATGAGTTGTTGCCCGAGGCACTGCAGAATGCCAATCCGTTGGGCATCGAGCGGTTGGTAGATGGGCGCAAAGGGCGTGTGGCTATCAACCTCTAACGGCTTTCCACAAAACCTGTGGGAGCGAGCCTGCTCGCGAAAACGTCAGCACATTCAACCCTTCCGTTGACTGATGCACCGCTTTCGCGAGCAGGCTCGCTCCCACAAGAGCAACCGAGATTCAAACAGGGTTTTTCACCCCAACATCGCCCTCAAATCGTTATAAAGCGCCTCTGGAATCTGCACCCCCTCCTCCAAACTGCGAACTCGCGCCTGGTAGCGCCGTTGCGATGGCAGCCGCGCGCCCTGCCCTTCAATGCCCGCGAACAGCAACTCAGCCCGAGCCAAATGCTGTTCCGTGGCATCGCCGAGAAAGCGCCGTGGATCCAGGGCAATAATCAACTCGCCATGGTACGGCGATGACTTGCTACCGGCGTCATAAGCCAGCGACTCGGCGCTGGTCAGGTCGCCGATTAAGGGTCCTGCGATCAGTTCAACCATGGCCGCCAATGCCGAGCCCTTGTGCCCGCCGAAGGTCAGCATCGCCCCAGTATCGAGAACCACATTGGCGTCGGTGCTCGGCTGGCCCTCGGCGTCCACGCCCCAGCCTTCGGGGATCGCCTTGCCGGCGCGCCGATGCAGTTCGATGTCGCCACGGGCAATGGCGCTGGTGGCGAAGTCGAAGACAAAGGGGTCTTTGCCGGCACGTGGCCAACCGAAGGCAATCGGGTTGGTGCCGAACACCGGCTGGCTGCCGCCGGCAGGCGCTACCCAGGCGTGGCTGGGGTTGCAGGCCAGGGCCACCAGGCCCGCCGCCGTCAGTTGCTCGATCTCTACCCAGAGTGCGGAGAAATGCACGCATCGATTGATCGCCAGCGCCGCAATGCCGTTGGCCCGGGTCTTTTCCTCCAGCAGCGGCAAGCCGGCCTGGAACGCCAGTTGCGAGAATCCACCGCCGGCATCGACCCGCACAATCGACGGCGCCTGGTCGATCACCTTCGGCTCGGCATCGGCCGAGACTTTGCCGGCACGCAGTGAATTCACGCAGCCAAGAATCCGGTACAGTCCATGGGACGCGCAGCCATCGCGCTCGCCAGCAATCACCGTGGCGGTCACCGCCGCAGCGTGAGCAGGATTGAAACCGTTATGCAGCAGAATCGATTCGGCCAGCTCGCGAGCTTCAGCCAGGGACAGTCGGATCATAGTCAGCTCCTTGAACAGACCGTCCAGCCTCGCCCATTGCCACCCGCAAGGCTTGATCGGTTTAGCTCAAGTCGATGACGAATTCAGCACAGTCAACGGATCAGGTCGATCAACTGCTCACGCTGCGCCCCGGTCAACATCGGGCCGAACCCGGCACCTGCGTTGTCGCTCATGGCTCGCGGCCGATGGGTACCGGGAATCACGCAGGTCACCGCCGAATGGGACAGCACGAATTTCAATGCCAGTTGCGCCCATGTGCTGACCTGCACCTGCCCGGCCCAGCCCGGCAGCGGCTTGCCGTTTAGCCGCTCCAGCAGGTCACCACCACCAAACGGCCGATTGCAGATCACCGCCACGCCGCGCTCGCGACACAGCGGCAACAGGCGTTTCTCTGCAGTCCGATCATCGAGGGCGTAGTTGATTTGCAGGAAGTCCAGGCGCTCGGTCTTGAGCAGCGCTTCGATCTCGTCGTAGGCCGAGGCGCTGTAATGACTAACACCGATGTAGCGAATGCGTCCGGCGGCCTGCCACTCACGCAAAGTCGGCAGGTGGCTTTGCCAGTCCAGCAGGTTGTGGACTTGCATCAGGTCGATGTGCTCGGTTCGCAGGCGCTGGAACGATTGTTCCATTTGCGCGATGCCCTGCTCGCGGCCACGGGTCCAGACCTTGGTGGCCAGGAATGCCGGCGAACGTGGCTCATGAATCGACAGCAGCTCACCACTGGTCTGTTCGGCGTGACCGTACATCGGTGAGCTGTCGATCAGGGTGCCGCCCTTGGCGAACAGCGCTTCGAGCACCTCAGCCAAGGGTCGATAGCCGGGGTCGGCGCGCTCGACATCAAACCCGCGATAAGTGCCCAGACCGATGATAGGCAACGGCTCGCCGCTGCTGGGAATGGCGCGGGTCAGCATGGGCATGCCTCCTGGTCCGGTCGCTGGAGTGACGTGGCGGGCTGTTTCTCTTCCTTAAAGTAGTTGAATGTTGCGGCCGCTGACGAATTTCAGCGGCCGCAATGGCTTGGCACTCAAGCCTTGCTGAGCAAGACTCGGGTTACCCGCCGTTCTTCGACCTCGACCACTTTGAGGGTCCAGCCCGCCCAAGTCAGGGTGTCGCCAATCATTGGCAGACGATCCAGCAGGCTCATCACCAGCCCGGCCAGGGTCTGATAATCATCAGTGGCCTTGGCCTGGAAACCGGTGTGCTGGCGAACCTGATTGAGGTTCAGCGCACCGCTGACCAGGAAGCCGTCGTCCTGGGTGACGATGTTCGGCCCCTCGATTTCGCTGGCATCGGGCAGCTCACCGGCGATCGATTCGAGGATGTCAGTCATGGTCAGGATGCCGATGAAGTCACCGAATTCGTTGACCACAAAGGCGATGTGCGTCGACTCCTTGCGCATCTGCTCCAGGGCGTTGAGGATCGAGAAGCTTTCCAGCAGGTTGATTGCCTTACGGGCCATGGCCTCCAAGTCCGGCTGGTGACCGGCCAGCAACTCTTTCAACAATTCCTTCTTGTGCACGAAGCCCAGCGGCTCGTCGACGCGCCCCTCGCGGATCAGCGGCAAGCGCGAGTACGACGAGTGCATCAGCGTGGTGCGGATGTCCTCGGCGCTGTCACCCAGGTCAATGTGATCGACCTCGGCACGCGGGGTCATGACGCTGCGGATCGGCCGTTCAGCCAACTGCAGCACGCCGCTGATCATGATCCGTTCGCGACGGTCGAACACCTGCGCTGGCTCATCACCTTCAAGCATGTCGGCGATTTCCTCGCCCACTTCATCGGCGCTGATGCTGCGCCCACCCATCAGGCGCAACACCGCATGTGCAGTGCGCTCACGCATCGGTCGATGGCCCTGCAGGCTCTTCTTGCGACGCGAACGGGCCAACTGGTTGAACAGCTCGATCAGGATCGAGAAGCCAATGGCGGCGTACAGGTAGCCCTTGGGAATATGGAAACCCAGGCCCTCGGCCGTCAGGCTGAAACCGATCATCATCAGGAAGCCCAGACACAGCATGATCACGGTCGGGTGGCTGTTGACGAAACGGGTCAGCGGCTTGCTGGCGATGATCATCAGGCCGATGGAGAACACCACCGCAATCATCATCACCGACAGGTGCTCAACCATGCCCACCGCGGTAATCACCGCGTCCAGCGAGAACACCGCATCAAGCACGACGATCTGCGCGACGATCGGCCAGAACATGGCGTAGGCCGCATTGCCCGAACGCACGGCGACATGGCCTTCGAGGCGTTCGTGCAACTCCATGGTGGCCTTGAACAACAGGAACACACCACCGAACAGCATGATCAGGTCGCGACCGGAGAACACCTTGTCGAACACTTCGATCAACGGCTCGGTGAGGGTCACCATCCACGAGATACTGGCCAGCAGGCCCAGACGCATCAATAACGCCAGGGACAGGCCGATCACCCGGGCACGGTCACGCTGATGGGGCGGCAACTTGTCGGCGAGAATGGCGATAAACACCAGGTTGTCGATACCGAGCACCAACTCCAGCACGATCAGGGTCAACAGGCCAAGCCAGGCCGTGGGATCCGCAATCCATTCCATAGGGATTATTTGCTCTCTCGAATCAGGTTGAACGATTGACGCGCACGACAATGCGACGCCCTGCTACGCAACGTAGGGACGGTCTTCGTCTGGATAAAGGGGGGTATGTGCGAGCGGCACAGATTCAACGTGAGCGGGTCAGGCCTGTGGGCTATGACCGGGAAAGGCAGATTGAGCGGGTGAAACGCGGGACTGGGAGGCTCCAGGAGGGTGTTCATACGGACCTTTGATTTATTTCGGCCCATGATCCTACAGTGCTATCAGTCGTGTCTGACAGCAGAGTTATTACAAGATTTGACAGCCGGCCCCTCGCGCAAGGTGCCGGCCAGGCGCTGGTTATACCGGGGAGATGGTGGCCAGCGCGCCGATCAGGACGGTCAACACCAGAAATCCACCGAGGAACATCGACATCTTGAGCATGTGGCCTCCACACAATTGATCGCAGGTTGCCCGTGCAGTGTGAGGCTTGGGCTGTGTTGAAAACAGCGGCAGGTGCGCTGGAAAAAAGCGTATCAGATGCGGCCGGGGCGCAGGTCTGACGGCCGCAATCCGATCACCAGCGCCAACACCATCAACCCCGCCGCCAGCGCAAACGTCCAGTGCAACCCGGTGGCTAGCGCGGTCGGCGCGGCCGTGATCAGTTCGCGGGTGCCGGCGCCCAGGGCAAAGACGCTGCCCATCACCGCCGTCCCGCTGATCAACCCCAGATTGCGCGACAGGCTGAGCAAGCCGGCCACCACGCCGCGCTGCTGCGCATCAATCGCGCCCATGATTCGGCTGTTATTCGCGGCCTGGAACAGTGCATAGCTGGCGGTCAGCAGCAAGATCGGTGCAAGGTAGCCGATAATTCCGGCTTCCAGCGGCAACAAGGCCAGCAGGCTCGAAGCGCAGGCCATGCCGAGCAATCCGGCGCGAGTCATGGTTGCTGCGCCACGGCGATCTACCAGGCGTCCCGCTGGCGCCCCGCAGAGCGCCGCGACGCACGGCCCTGCCGATAACGCCAGGCCGACCGCCAGTGGACCGAGGCCCAGGCCCTGGCTGAGGTAGAACGGACCGACCACCAGCGTTGACATGATCACGGTCGACACCAACAGCGTCATGCCCAGACCGGCACTGAGTGGGCCGCTGCGCAGCAGTTGCAAGCGGATCAGCGGCGCCTTGGCCTGCGCCTGGCGCCAGATAAACAGCGCAGTCCCCACTGCCGCTGGCAACAACAGAGTGCCCTGCCCCCAGGTTATGGCCAGCGAGAAACAGCCCAGTGTCAGCGCCAACAGCAGGGTTCCGGGCAGGTCGAAGCCCGTCGACGTTCGCGGCCCATCGACCGGCAAGTAACGCCACACCAGCAGGGCATTGAGCAACCCCAGCGGCAGATTGATCAGGAATATCGCCTGCCAGCCCACACTGGCAATCAACACCCCGCCCAATGATGGCCCCAGCGTTGTCCCCAGCGCCGACATCGACCCCAGCAGGCCCATGGCACGGCCGCGCCGCGTCTCAGGCACCGCATCGCCGACCAGCGCCATGCCCAGCGCCAGCATGATCGCCGCGCCCAGCCCCTGGATCGCCCGCCCGGCCAGCAGCCAGCCAAGATTCGGCGCCAGGCCGCAGAGCAACGAGGCGGCACTGAACAGACCAATGCCGATCAACAGCAGGCGCCGCCGACCCATGAGATCGCCCAGACGACCAACGCCGACGATCAGCGCGGTGATGCTCAGCAGGTAGGTCAGGACCACCCATTGCACCTGAGTGAAGGAAGCGTCGAATGTGCGGGCCAGCACCGGCAATCCGGCGTTGGCGATGCTGGTGTCGAGGGACGGCAGTAACGTCGAGAGTCCGAGGCTGACAAGGATCCAGCGGCTGGAGGGTGTCAGTCGCGCGACTTCAGCGGGATGCACTGAATTGATGCTGTTCATGCCAGAAGACTCCACAAAGACGTTCAACCACAGCCTATGCCCGGCACTCATCAGGCGGAAGACGCAGCAGTTGCACTAGATAGCTGCATACAACGCCATGTCACTCGTAAGCGTGCTACCGTTGCGTAATGTCCACTCCCGACCTGAACCTGCTGTTCACCCTCGATGCCCTGCTCGCCGAAGGCAGTGTCGCGCGCGCTGCCCAGCGCTTGCACCTGAGCCCCTCGGCCATGAGTCGGGCGTTGGCACGTCTGCGCAAGGTCACCGGCGACCCACTGCTGGTGCGCGCCGGTCGCGGTCTGGTGCCGACGCCTCGGGCCATCGAGCTGCGCGAACGGGTGCAACGACTGGTGGACGAAGCACAAAGCCTGCTGCGGCCTGTCGAGCAACTGGACCTCAGTCAGTTGGTACGCACCTTCACCCTGCGCACCAGCGACGGCTTCGTCGAAAATTTCGGCCCGGCGCTGATCCAGCGTCTGCGTCAGGAAGCGCCCGGCGTGCGCCTGTATTTCCTGCAAAAGCTGAACAAGGACAGCGCGCCGTTGCGCGATGGCAGCGTCGACCTCGACACCGGCGTGGTCGTTCCCGCGACCCGCCCGGAACTGCACAGCCGCATCCTGTTCGAGGATCGCTTCGTCGGCGTGGTGCGCAACGGCCACCCCCTGAGCCAGGGCGAAATCACTGCCGAACGCTACATCAACGGCCAACACATTCAGGTCTCCCGGCGGGGACTGGCCACCGGCCTGCTGGACGAGACATTCAACCAGCAGGGCTGGCAGCGCGAGGTGGTGAGTCTGGTCAGCGGATTTTCCGCGGCGCTGGCGCTGACCCGCGATACGGACCTGATCGCCACATTGCCCGAGCGCCACACCCGACACCTGCGCAATGATTGCTTCAGCTTCGCCCTGCCCCTGCCGACCCCGACCATTCAGCTGTCGATGATCTGGCACCCACGGATGGACGCCGATCCGGCGCATCGCTGGTTGCGCGCCTGCCTGCGGCAAGTCTGCAACGAGGTGCTCGGCCTCTAGAGCAGCACCCCGAGCCAGGCCGACAGCAGCAACAACAACGCCAGGCCATGGTTCATGCGCTTGAACGCTGCGGGCGAACTGAGCACTCGGGCGCTGCCCACGCCGAGCAGTGCCCAGACCGTCATGCACGGCAGGCAGACCATCAGGAACAGCGCCGACAACAGCAGCAGGCGCGCTGTCTGCTCACCGTCGCCAGCGAACACACTGGCCACCGCCACCGCCATCATCCACACCTTGGGATTGATCACCTGCAGCCCCGCGCCCGCCAACACACTCATGCCCCGGTCCGGCGTGTCGCCTGCATCCAGAGACGGCGGCGGACTGCGAAAAATCTGCCAGGCCAGCCAACTCAACCAGAGCACCCCGGCCCAGGTCATTGCCTGCTGCACTCTGGGGAAACGCAACAGGGTTTCCCCCAAGCCCAACCCGACCACCAGCACCACCAGCGCCGCCGAGACGCAGGCGCCGAGAATCAACGGCAGCGTCGCCCCCAGGCCGCGTCGGGCGCTGTGGCTGAGCACGAGGATATTGGTCGGGCCGGGGGTGATCGAGGCAACGAAGGCAAACAGCAGAAATGGCAACAGTGACAGCATGGCAGGGACTCCTTGAACAGACAGGGGTCCATGGTCACCGCCGGCGGCGCTTCAGTCTGGAAGGTTTGAGCAGCGCTTGCGGTAATCCGCCGGGGTCAGCCGATAGGCTCGGCGGAACCAGCGCCCCAGGTGGCTCTGATCGGCAAACCCCAGGGCACTGGCGACCTGCGCCGGGGTTTCGCCACGGGCCAGCCACAGGCGCGCCTTGGCCAGGCGAAGCTGGATCAGGTAGGCATGGGGCGCCAGGCCGAAGGCGGCCTTGAATGCACGGCTGAGGCGGAAACGATCGACCCCGCAGACCTGTGCCAGTTGATCGAGGCCGATGTCTTCAAAGGCATGGGCCTGCAAGTAATCGCGTGCCACCTGCGCCACCCGAGGCAAACGCGGGTCGACCGGCAGGCGCTGGCGCCAGTCGAGATGCCGGGTCAGCGCGCTCAACAGGTTGTCGGTGGCGCTCTGGCGGACGATGCGCAGGTCGCCCTCATGCAGCGCCTGGAACGCCTGAGTAATGGCGCCCGCCAGTGGCGGGTCCTGGCTCAGGGTGTCGGCGAAGCCCAACTGCGCGCTGGCCGGCGCATGCTCGAACAAGCTGCGCAGTTCGCGCTCCAGCCAATCCGGATCGAAATACAGCATCGAGTAGGTGAAGCCTTCCTCGGTCGGCGCATGGCCGTCGTGGATCTCCCCAGGCTCGAGCATGAACACCTTGCCCGGCGTACTCAGATGCTTCATCCGCCGGCAGTTGAACTGCTGCACGCCCTGCTCGGTGACGCCCACCAGGAAGCTGTCGTGCCAGTGCGGGTCGTAAGCGTGGCCTTGGAAATGGGCACGGATCGACTCGATCCCGGTATCGGCATCTTGCGACAGTTCGATCCAGTGCTGATCGTTCACGGTAATGCCACCCCAGGTCCTGCGCGGCCAATGCGCCTGGCCAACTGTGCCTGATTTGTGCGGTGGCGTTTAGAACATTTGTGCAGCGCCTTGGGCCGCCCACTGATGTGGCGGCCTGGCGCGCGGAGTTACTTGTCGGACTTGATGCTGGTCCAGACCCGGGTCCGCACGCGCTCGATTTTCTGCGGCAGCGGCTGCACCACGTACAGTTTTTTCAGCGCCTCGGGAGTCGGAGTCAGGTTCGGATTGCCGGTGATTTCTTTGTTGATCAGCGGCAGCGAGTCCTTGTTGGCATTCGGGTAGCCGAGGAAGTCGCTGATCGGCGCGATGACTTTAGGATCTAGTAAATTGTTAAGAAATTCATGGGCTTCAGAGACGTTCTTCGCGCTCTTTGGTATGGCAAAAGTGTCAAACCAGATCGGTGCACCTTCCTTCGGCAGCCGGTAGTCCACCACCACGCCGTTGCCGGCCTCCTTGGCCCGATTGCCGAACTGATAGAAGCTGCCCGAGTAACCGATGGCGACGCAGATATCGCCGTTGGCGATGTCGGTCATGTACTTGGCCGAGTTGAAATAGGTCACGTACGGGCGAACCTTGAGCATCAACTCCTTGGCTTTTTCATAGTCGTCCGGGTTCTGGCTGTTGGGGTCCAGGCCCAGGTAATGCAGGGCCAGCGGCAGGATTTCGGTGGGTGAGTCGAGCATCGCTACGCCGCAGGCCTTGAGCTTTTCCATGTTCTCGGGCTTGAACACCAGGTCCCAGCTGTCCACCGGGGCATTCTCACCCAGCGCCGCCTTGACCTTGGCCGGGTTGAAGCCGATCAGCACGGTGCCGACCATGTAGGGCACGCCGTACTGGTTGCCGGGGTCATTCTTGGCCAACAGCTTGAGCAGTTCCGGGTCCTGGTGCTGCCAGTTCGGCAGCTTGGATTTGTCGAGCTTCTGGAACACCCCGGCCTTGATCTGGGTCTCGAGGAACTGGTTCGACGGCACCACCAGGTCATAGCCGGAGTTGCCGGTGAGCAGCTTGGCCTCCAGCGACTCGTTGGTATCGAAGGTGTCCCAGGTGACCTTGATCCCGCTCTGTTTGGCGAAGTCCTTAGGCACCGAGGGCAGGATGTAATCCGCCCAGTTGTACACCCTCAACTCCCGTTGTTCGGCTTGCACGGCGCTGGCCAGCAGCGTCAGCCCACAGAATGTGGCGCCCAGAATGCGTTTGATCGTGACCATGAATGGCTTCCCCAAGTGCGGCGTCAGTTCGACGGTTTTTATGTTCTATGAACGGCAGCGGGTTAAACGATAGCCAAGGGCCGGGCATACGGTTTGTTGTTGTCACGCGTGCGCATGCTCGAATCGGCCACTTGGGTCTGATTCTTGCCGAGGCTGGCACGGGAACACAGTGGGGGGTTGGCCAAAAGGGGATCGAAATGGCCATTATTGTTGGCCGGATGGGTGGTTGTGGGTTGGGCCTGCAGGGCCCCCGCATCGAGGTGAAAAAAGCCTGGAGCGCCGCGCCCCTTCAGATAGAGCCTGTAGGAGCGAGCCTGCTCGCGATGGGGCATCAGCCACACCGCATCAACTTCATCGCCAGCAGGCAGGCTCCTACAGGATTAGTGTGGCGCGCGGGGAATGGTCTTGAGCAGGTCGTCCGGGCTGATATAACCAACCACGCTGCCGGGCTGCGGCAGGTCGAGGATATGGCCCTTGATCTTGCCCACCACGTGCATTTCGCAGGGTTTGCAGTCGAACTTGAGGGTCAGCACTTCGTCGCCGTGGATCAGTTGCATCGGCGCGACCTTGGTCTTGACGCCGGTGACGCCCTTGGCCTGTTTCGGGCACAGGTTGAAGGAGAAACGCAGGCAATGCTTGGTGATCATCACCGGTACTTCGCCAGTTTCCTCGTGGGCCTCGAACGCCGCGTCAATCAGCTTGACCCCGTGACGATGGTAGAAATCCCGGGCCTTCTGGTTGTAGACGTTGGCCAGGAACGACAGGTGCGACTCCGGGTACACCGGTGGCGGCGAGGTCTCGGCCTTGCGTCCACCCCGTGGATGGGCAGCAACACGGGCGGCGGTCAGCGCCTCGATGACCTCGCGGCGCAACGCCTTGAGCTGCGAGTTGGGCACGAAGAACGCCGTCGGCGCATCGAGTTTGACGTCGGTGGCGTGGTACTCGGTGGTGCCCAACTGGCCCAGCAGGTCGCGCAGTTGGTCCAGCGCCTGCTCCGGCTTGTTGGCGGCGCCAAACGGCCCTTCCAAAGCGACGCTGGCACGGATGCCCTCTTCGCTGGTGGCGGTCAGTTCCAGACGCTCTTCACGCAGGCGTGCCACCCACTCCAGGCCGATACGTCGCTCGGCGGAGGTCTTGAGCAGGGCTTGCTGCCAGTTGTGGTCGAGGTTGCGGCTCAGCGGATGGTTCGGTCGCAGGTTGTGCAGGCCGACCGGCATCTCGTTAGGCTCGACCCGATAGCGATAACGCTTTTCGCCGTCATCGAGGAATTCGCCACGGGCTTCGGCGATGTTGGCGCGGAACCCCACCACTTCGCGCTTGACCAGCACATTGAGGCCGTCACCATTGGACAGCGGCTCGTGGGTCACCACCTGCATGTCGCGCTTGCCGACTTTCTCCACCACACCCACCGGCAGGCCGGTGAAGGTCGGGGTGTCGAAGGCGCCGATGTCGATCTTGCGGTCGCTGACGAAATAGTCGGTGCTGCCACGGTGGAAGGTCTTTTCCGGGTCCGGCAGGAAAAAGTGCGCGGTGCGGCCGCTGGACGCGCGGGCCAGGTCCGGGCGGTCTTCGAGCACGTCGTCGAGGCGCTGGCGGTAGTAGGCGGTGATGTTCTTCACATAGCCCATGTCCTTGTAGCGCCCTTCGATCTTGAACGAACGCACGCCGGCCTCGACCAGGGCGCGGATGTTGGCGCTCTGGTTGTTGTCCTTCATCGACAGCAGGTGTTTCTCGAACGCGACGACACGCCCCTGGTCATCCTTGAGGGTGTAAGGCAGGCGGCAGGCCTGGGAGCAATCGCCACGGTTGGCGCTGCGGCCGTTTTGCGCGTGGGAGATGTTGCACTGGCCGGAGAAGGCCACGCACAGGGCGCCGTGGATGAAAAACTCGATGGCGGCATCGGTTTCGTCGGCGATCGTACGGATTTCTTGCAGGTTCAGCTCGCGGGCCAATACCAACTGCGAGAAACCGGCCTGGTCGAGGAACTTGGCCCGGGCCAGGGTGCGGATGTCGGTCTGGGTGCTGGCGTGCAGTTCGATCGGCGGAATGTCCAGCTCCATCACACCCAGGTCCTGGACGATCAGCGCATCGACGCCGGCATCGTACAACTGGTGGATCAGCTTGCGCGCCGGCTCCAGTTCGTTGTCGTGGAGGATGGTGTTGATGGTGGTGAAGACCCGGGCGTGATAACGACGGGCGAACTCCACCAACTGGGCGATATCGCTGACTTCGTTGCAGGCGTTGTGACGCGCGCCGAAGCTCGGGCCGCCGATGTACACGGCGTCGGCGCCATGCAAAATGGCCTCGCGGGCGATGCTGACATCGCGGGCAGGGCTGAGCAATTCCAGGTGATGCTTGGGCAAGGACATATTTTTTTAGTCAGGCTGTCACGGTCGAATCGCGCATTGTACCGGTGAATCGCCTGGCCGGCACCCGTACGCTGCCCGGTGGTGTGAACCGGGCGCGAATGGGTTTTCCTCAAACCTTGGGTTGATGACTGGTCACGCAATGAATCCCGCCGCCACCGGCGCTGATTGCGTCGATATTCAGCTGGACGATTTCGCGGTCCGGGTACAGCTCGGACAGCAGGTCATAGGCCGCGGTATCAGCCTTTTTGTCGCCAAACTCGGGGGCGATCACCGCGCCGTTGATGACAAAATAGTTGATGTAGCCAGCGGCGAAGTCCGGGTTGTTTTTGCTGAAGCGACTGTTGCGCGGCTTGAGCGGCGGCGAAACGGTGTGCACCTGCAGCTTGCGGCCATCGGCGTCGGTGGCCTGCTTGAGAATCTCCAGGTGGGCCAGGGTGACCTTGCGGTCGTATGAGTCGGGATCGGTGTCGAGGTTGGCGATCACCACCCCGGGGGCGACGAAACGCGCATAGAAATCGACGTGGGCATCGGTGATGTCCTTGCCCTTGATCCCCGGCAACCAGATGATCTTGCGCAAGCCCAGGCGTTCTTTCAGTTCCTGCTCGACTTCGGCCTTGCTCCAGTCCGGGTTGCGGTTGCGGTTGATCCAGCTGCTTTCGGTCATGATCCCGGTGCCGTGACCATCGACCTCGATACCACCGCCCTCGCCCACCAGCTCGGTCCTCAGGTAACGCGCACCGACCGTATCGCTGACCAGTCGCGGCACTTGCGCATCGTCGTCATGCTGCTGCTTGTTACCCCAGCCGTTGAAGTTGAAATCCACCGCCCCCAGCCCGCCCTGGCCGTCGACGACAAAGTTGGCGCCGATATCGCGCATCCAGATGTCGTCCAGTTCGCTGATGACGTAGGTGACGTTGTGGCTGCCGCAATGTTCTTCGGCCAGCTCCCGTTCACGTTTACGGCAGAACACGGTCAGCGGTTCATAGTCGGCGATGGCCCGGGCGATCCGTCCGAGGGCCGCTTGCACGTCGCCGGTGAAATCTTCCCAGATCGCGTCCTGGGCGCCAAAGGCGATGAACGCCTGCTGGTGGCGCTCGCCTTCGTCGGGCATGTACCACTTACGCCCTGTAGCGGCCAGCACCGAGCGTGGCGCCAGACCGAGGCCGCTGGCCGCCATGGCGCCGAGCCCGGCAACGACCGAGACCTGTTTGATGAAGTGTCGACGCGTCGGCATCTGTTGTTCCCTTGACTGTTGATCGATGTTCACTGGCCGGTGGCCGTCTTGAATTTGGTCCAGGTGCGCATGCGCGCGCGCATGTCGGCCTGGGGGATGTCCTGGCCAGGAATCAGCCGCCCATAGGTGGCCTCATCGAGGTAGATATCCGGGTTGTTGCGCATGCTTGCATCGACTTGGGGGCGGGCCTTGGCGCTGGACGTCGGGTAGCCGGTGAAGTTACTGATGGCCGCCATGTTTTCCGGGCGCATCACGAAGTTGATAAAGGTATAGGCGTATTCCGGGTGTTTCGCGTCCACCGGGATGGCCATGGTGTCCATCCACACCGTGGTGCCTTCGCGCGGCACTCGGTACTGGAAGTGCACCGGTTTGCCGGCGCTGTCTGCGGTGCGCTGGGCCTGGGTCATGTCGCCGCTGTAACCCAGGGACAGGCACAGGTTGCCGTTGACCAGGTCGGTGACCGGCTGCGACTGAAACTTGCGCACGTACGGCCGCAACTTGCCCAGCAGCTCACTGGCCGCGGCCAGGTCCTCGCGCTTGCCACTGCGCGGCTCACGGCCCAGGTAGTGGAGGACCACGGCCAGCACTTCGTCCGGCGAGTCGATGATCGAGATCCCACAATCGGCGAACTGTTTGGCCAGCTCCGGTTTGAACAACATGTCCAGACTGTTGACCGGCGCGTCGGGCATGCGCTGCTTGATCTGCTCGGCGTTGTAGGTCAGGCCGATGGTGCCCCAGGTGTAGGGCACGGTGGCCTGGTTCGAATGCACGTAATGGCTGCGCAGCTTCTGCAAGCCCGGCTCGATGTCGTTGAGCGCGGTGAGTTTGGCCGGATCCAGGGGCATCAGACTGCCGGCGCGCATCAGCCGCTCGGCCACGGTGTCACCGGGGAAGATCAGGTCATAGCCGCTGTTGCCGGCGAGCATCTTGGCTTCCAGGGTCTCGCTGCCGTCCATCACGTCGTAGATCACCTTGATCCCGGTTTCGCTGGTGAAGCGGCTCAGGGTGTCCTCGGCAAAATAGTCGGCCCAGTTGTACAGGCGCAGGGTTTTCTCATCGGCGTGCAAGGTCGGTGCAGCGGCGATCAGGGCCGCCAGCAATAGCGTGTGGGTCATGCGCATATCAAACCCCCTGGGTGTTCCAGCGTGCGTTGAGTTGACGACCGTCGTGACTGAGTAGCGCGCCATACATTTCCGGTCGGCGGTCGCGGTAGATGCCCCAGCTCAGGCGTTCTTCGCGCATCGCCGCGAGGTCCAGGCTGTGCAACAGCACGCCGGTGCTGTCGCGGTCGGCGCCGACGAGCAGCTTGCCCTTGTGGTTGCAGATGAATGACGAGCCGTAGAACCTCATCTGCAGGCCGGCATCGCTGGTCGCCACTTCATTGCCGACCCGGTTCGACGCCACCACCGGCAAGAGGTTCGCCGCCGCATGGCCGCGCATGGTCATCTGCCAGTGATCGCGGGAATCGAGGTCGGCGCAACCCGGTTCCGAGCCGATGGCCGTGGGAAACAGCAACACCTCGGCGCCCAGCAGGGCCAGGCAACGGGCGGTCTCGGGAAACCACTGGTCCCAGCAGATGCCCACGCCCAGGCGTCCGAACGCGGTGTCCCAGACCCGAAAGCCGGTGTCGCCGGGACTGAAGTATTCCTTCTCCTGGTAGCCGATGGCGTTGGGGATATGGGTCTTGCGATAGACCCCCAGCAGGCGGCCATCGGCATCGGCCACGCTTAATGAATTGAAATAGGCGTTGCCGGCCTTCTCGAACCAGCTCAACGGCAGCACCACGCCCAACTCTTTGGCCAAAGCCGCGAAGCGCTGCAGGATCGGGCTGTCGCCGTACTCCTGGGCCAGGGCCAGGTGTTGATGGCGCTGTTCGATGCAGAAGTACGGGGTGGCGAACAGCTCCTGCAGCAGGATCACCTGGGCGCCCTTGGCCGCAGCCTCGCGCACCAGCTGTTCGGCCTGGTCGAGGTTGTGTTGCAGGTCCCAGGAACACGGCATCTGGGTGGTAGCGATGGTCAACAGGCTCATGGCATCAACCCTCCAGTGGCCAGGCTGGCTGTTGCTGGGTAATGCAATGCACCCCGCCGCCGCCATGGGCCAGATGGTTGATCCGCACCGGGACGATTTCGCGACCCGGGAAGGCCTGGGCCAGTACCTCGGCTGCCGCATTATCGGCTTCGATACCGTAGGCCGGCATGATGATTGCGCCGTTGGCGATGTAGAAGTTGGTGTAGGAGGCGCAGAACACTTCGGCCTCGGTGTCCACCGCTTCGCTGGCTTCATACAGTTCGATCAATTCAAACGAGCGGCCCTTGGCATCCCGGGCCAGTTGCAGGGCGCGGCGGTTTTCGCGCACCACTTCGGCGTACACCGAGCTTTTGTCGCGGGTCGCATCCACCAGCAACACGCCGGGACGAGCGAAGGCGCAGACGCCATCGACATGGCCGTCGGTCATGTCGCCGGTGACATAGTCCGGATCGCCCGGCAGCCAGATGGTCTTGGTCACGCCCAGCAGACGACTGAAGATTTCTTCGATTTCGGCCTTGCTCACGCCGGGGTTGCGATTGGGGTTGAGCAGCACCGATTCAGTGGTGATCAGCGTGCCTTCGCCATCAACGTGAATCGCCCCGCCTTCGTTGCTCAGCGCAGTGCCGAAGCACTCCAGGCCCAATTGATTGAGGGCGTGACGGGCGAGGCTTTCGTCGAGGTCGTGGGCCGACTTGCCGCCCCAGGCGTTGAAGCGCCAACTGACCCCGGCCAGACCCAGTTGCGGGTGGCAGACGAAGCTCGGGCCGGAGTCGCGGCACCAGCTGTCGTTGACGGCCAGTTCGATCAGCTCGATGTTCGGCCCGCACAGGGCCTTGGCCCGGGTCACCGCCGAGGGATCAACGACCATTTTCACCGGTTCAAAACGGGCAATCGCATTGGCGACGCGAGCGAAATCTTCCTGCACCTGGCTCAGGGTCACGCCCCAACCCGACTCCCACAAGGCCTGATTGTGCGGCCAGACCATCCAGGTCGCGGCGTGTGGAGCCCACTCGGCGGGCATCATCCAGGCGCTGTTGTGATTGTTGTTGTGCTGCATGACAAGTACCTTTGAGTTAAGTCATTGTGTTCAATGAAAAGAGTCTGCTGGGTGCTGACATGCATGCTACGGCGCTAAAAACCGGCAAACAAACGATGGATTTAGTAGCAAAGTGATTAGAGGAACTTATCAATATGCTCAAGCACTGGCCGCCGCTCAGCTCCCTGCGCGGCTTCGAAGCCGCTGCCCGCCTCGGCAGTTTCCACAAGGCCGCCGCCGAGCTGAGCCTGACCCAGTCGGCCATCAGTCAGCAGATTCGCAGCCTCGAGGCCTACCTCGAACAACCGCTGTTTATCCGCAGCGGACGCGCGGTGTACCTGACCGATGCCGGCCACGACCTGCTGAGCACCACCCAGGCCCTGCTGCAGCAACTGGCGGTGGGCATCCGCCGCCTGGGCCAATACCAGAAACCCAACCAACTGGTGCTCAACACCACCCCGGCCTTCGCCCGCCACTGGCTGCTGCCGCGCCTCGGCGATTTCCGCCGTCAGCATCCGGAAGTCGATCTGTGGATTTTCAGCACCGATGAAGTGCCCGAGATGATTAGCCAGACCATCGACCTCGCCGTGCGCGATGACATCAGCTCCCAGGCCGAATGCAGCTTCAAAGTGCTGCACCACGACCGCCTTTACCCGGCCTGCCACCCCAGCGTGCTGGCCCAACCTCGTGAGCAGCGCACCACCCTGCACGGCGAGCGGGAGATGGATTGGAACCACTGGGCGGTGGAAGCCGGCGTCGACGTCGGCCAACAGGAACAGGGCCTCAACTTCTCCGACCCCGGCCTGCTGCTGGACGCCGCCTGCAGCGGTTTGGGCATCGCTCTGGTCAGCCAGTTATTGAGCCGCCAGGCGCGGGACAGCGGGCTGTTGCAGCCGCTGGTCGATCAAACCATCCGCGGCCCGAACTGGGCGCTGCTGACCCATCGCGACAGTGAGAGCAATCCGCTGGCGAGGAGTTTCAGTGAGTGGTTGGTGGAGAACCTGTAGGAGCCAGCTTGCTGGCGAAGGACGTCAACGATGACGCGCGCTGGGCGAATAACTTGCCCACTACCCACAGAGCGGATCACCCGCCCTGTGGGCCGAGAAACCAACTATCGTCTTGATTGAGCGCAACGCACGTGCGCTCATCCCTGTCAGTCTGCGGATGACCGACGATGACCAAAGACGCGAAAATCCCCCAGGACCTCGCCACTGCGCCAGCACCTGCGCGCCATGGCCTGTGGCACCGCTGGTTCAGCGGCCGGGCGCAGAAGCTCAGCCACTCGACCCAGTTCGTCATCGCGGCAACCGTGATCCTCGGCCTGACCATGTTCTTCGTCGGCAAGCTGGTCAGCGAACGCATCGAAAATGCCGCGGTGCAGAGCGCCGCCGAGGCCGGTGCGCAGTACATGGACACCTTCCTCGAACCCTACGTGCAGGACATGACCGATGACAACCTGCTGTCGCCGGAAAGCATCCAGGCCCTGGACCGCGTGACCCAGAGCCGGGCCATGAAACAGCACATCGCCTCGATCAAGATCTGGCGCGCCGACGGCACGGTGGTCTACAGCACCAACAAAGCCATCACCAATCACAAATTCGCACCCGATGAAATTACCGAGGCGCTCAAGGGCAAAGTGGTCACCGACCTGGAAGGGCTGACCCAGGATGAGAACGAGTACGAGCGCAAACTGGAGATGCCGCTCTATGAGATCTACGCACCGCTGCGCGATTCCAACTCGATGAAAGTCATCGCCGTCGGCGAATTCTATGAAAAAGCCAGCAGCCTCAAGCGCGAGATCAATCGCGTGCGTCAGCAAGTCTGGGCGGTGGTCGGCGCCGCAACCCTGGCGATGCTGACCCTGCTGTTTTTCATCGTCCGCCGCGGCGACAAGATCATCCAGCGCCAGCAAGTGGCCCTGCAGGCGCGATTGCAGGAGCAAACCCGCCTGCACGCCAGCAATGCCGAACTCCAGCATAAAGTGGCGACGGCGACCCAGGAGTTCTCCCGGGTCAACGAACTCACCTTGCGCCGCATCGGGGCCGACCTGCACGACGGCCCGGCGCAACTGCTGACCTTGATCCTGATCCGCCTCGATGATCTGGCGGAAAACTGCTCGGCGGTCGACCAGGAATCCATGGAAACCATTCGCGGCGCCGCCACCGACGCCCTGCGCGAGGTCCGTGACCTGTCACGCGGCCTGGCGCTCCCGGAAATCAACGACCTGAGCCTGGTGCAAGAGTTGCAACTGGTGGCGCAACGGCACGAGCAACGCACCGGCACCGGCGTCAAACTGATCCTGGGGCCGCTGCCTAAAGTCGCTCCACTGCCGCTCAAGCTGTGCCTGTACCGTTTCGTCCAGGAAACCCTGAACAACGCCTTTCGCCATGCCAATGGCGAAGGCCAGGTGATTCAGGCGCGTTACGTCAACGGCGTGCTGGACATCAGCGTGCACGACAGTGGTCCGGGCATGATGGAGGACGCGATGCAGCCGAGGACGGCCGGCCGCACCCGCCTGGGTCTCGCCGGCTTGCGGTATCGAGTGGAGTCCCTGGGAGGCCTGTTCAACATCGATTCCGGCGCCTCGGGCACCTCGGTCAGTGCCCAGTTCAGGCTCTAGTTGCGGGTATCGGCACCCAGGTGCAGCCGTCCGATCGCTTCGTGTTCCCAGTAGCGGCGCAGGGCGGTAACGGCCTCTACGCGATTGCGCGCGTTGAGTTTCTGCATCACGCAGGACATGTGGTGCTTGACGGTTTTCTCACTGATCGCCAGGTTGTCCGCCACCTCTCGATTGGTCAGCCCCTTGGCTACTTCGCGGATGACCTCCTCTTCCCGTGGCGTCAGGTCGAACTTCTGCACGTCCGCTTCATGCTTCTTGATATGGCTCAGCAGCTTGTCGGCCAACTCGGGGGTGACGAAGGTCTCGCCCTTGGCCACCGAGCGGATCGCCTGCACCAGCTGCGGACCACTGATGCCTTTCAGCACATAGCCACGCGCCCCGGCCTCCAGCGCCAGGAACGCATCGTTTTCCGACTCGGAAACCGTCAGCATCAGCACCTTGATATCCGTAAGCTCGGTCGCAATGAAGCGCACCGCGGCAAACACGTCGCCGGGCATATTGACATCCATCAGCATCACATCCGGACGCTCGCGCTGGGCAATATCCATCGCGTCCTGGGCACTGGCACCCTGCTCCACCACCTGCAGGTCCGCACGTTTTTTCAGGGTATTGGCCACGCCCTCACGCAACATCGGATGATCGTCGACGATACCGATGCGAATGGATGGACTCATGAGGCGCTCCCGATTGAACTCGAACACCCATTGATTAATAGCAGGGAACCCGCAATGACGCCGGGCACCCGTCGGATCCCGCGCCCGGGTTTCAGATCAACAAGTCTTCGTAGAAGGCGCCGTAGGGCAACTGCGGATGGGCGATCTGGATTTCCAGAATCCACAGCCCGGTGTTCGGGTATTGGCCGAAATCACCCAGGTCACCGCCGCGATAAATGGCATGGGGGAAATCACTGACGCGATGGCCCTTGATGTCCAGATTGAGGCTCCAGCCCATGGCCTCGGCCTGCTCGTGGGCATAGCGATACAGCGCCACGCCATCGACTCGCTCTTCACGCCACCGCCGCTCAACCCGCCGGAACAGCTCTCGGGCCGCTTCGGCACAGGCGATCATGTGTGGATCATTGCCGGTGGTGAACGTCTGCCCAGCATCGCCTTCATGGCCCTGCCAAACCACGCCCATGTCGATAAAAAAGATGTCGTCCGTGCCCAGCACCGGATCGCCCTCCGAGCGCTGCTTGAACGTCTTCAGGGTGTTGGCGCCAAAGCGGATCAGCAGCGGATGCCAGATCCGGTCCATGCCCAGCTCGCCAAGGATCTGCTTGCCCAGCGCCACCGCCTCCGACTCGTGCATGCCCGGGACAATCCCGCAGGCAATCTGCTCGATGGCCTTCCAGGTCATCTGTTGCGCATGGCGCATCGACTCCAGCACGTAACGCTCACCGACGGCTTCTTTGTTGCTCAGGGCTGCTGTCACGGGTCATTCCTTTGAGTAGGGAGTTTCGCTGTATAGTTTTGTATATTGCGATAGGTGTAGGGAAAGGTCTAGTCGTGCTCAAAATCCTGTAGGAGCAGTCGGTCGACGCTAGTTTTTTGTGAGCAGCCAAGATGGCTGGGTCTATGACACCCACCTCAAAGACACCCAATCTCAAGAGTTGCAGGCCACGAGATCTTCGAGCACCGAACTGAGTGAA